>CAZICR010000085.1:0-9926 GCA_964537795.1 uncultured Cellvibrionaceae bacterium
CAGCAATGCGAGGTATTCAGCCGTCATACCCATGTTGCCCGCCGCTTTGGCAACAGATAAACCCAATAATGGATTGATGCTAACAGATTCATACATAGGCAAATGCCCCATGTGCTCAACACCACCGATCAAATAAACGTCGCCTAAATTTGCACGAATGTTGGCAGTCGCAATATGTAAAGCCGCCATGGATGAACCGCACAAACGATTAATCGTTTGTGCGGGAATTGTGTGCGGTAAACCTGCTAACAATAAAATATTGCGCGCGATATTAAATGCCTGCTCTTCACGCTGCATTACGCAACCCCAGAGCATGTCGTCAATAGTGGATGGATCAAATTTTGGGTTACGCGCTAATAAACCGCGAATAATCGCTGCCGAAATGTCATCCGCCCGCATATTGCGGAAGCAACCATTTTTCGAACGCCCCATAGCACTGCGGGCATAATCAACAATTACGGCATCACGTGGTTGTAAACTCATTTTCTTGACTCCTTAGCCGTAAAATTTTTGGTTGTTAGCAGCAAGTGCTTTGATGTTATCCGGTACAGCATAAAGCGCACCCAGTGTTGAAAATTTTTCTGTCAGATCGCAAAAGTTTTTTGCACCGATTGAATCCAACCAACGGAAAACTCCGCCCCTGAAAGGTGGAAAGCCGGTTCCATACACCAATGCCATATCGGCTTCTGCGGCGGTTTCAACTATGCCTTCTTGCAAGCAACGTGCAAGCTCAGTTGCCATAGGGATCATCATGCGTGAAATAATATCTTCATCCGAAATTTCAATAGTATTTTGAATAACCGGTTTCAAAATATCAGCCACTTCTTTAGCAAAAACTTTTACAGGTTTGCCTTTTTTATCCAATTCGTAATTATAAAAGCCCTGATTATTTTTTTGCCCTAAACGACCTGCAGCAAATAAAACATCTGTACAAGAATTGAAATCGCGTTTCATGCGATCCGGAAAACCTTCGGCCATTACTTTTTCTGCATGAACGGCTGTATCCAAACCTACCACATCCAATAAATAAGCAGGACCCATTGGCCAACCCCAGGTTTCCATTAATTTATCGATGCGCTGGAAATCAACACCATCGCGAATCAATAATGCAAAACCAGCGAGATAAGGAAACAAAACCCGATTCACTAAAAACCCGGGGCAATCTTTTACTACAATAGGTTTTTTTCCCATAGCATTGGCATAGGCAACGGTTCTGGCAATTGCAGTGTCTGATGTTTTTGCGCCGCGAATTACCTCAACTAATGGCATCATGTGCACTGGATTAAAAAAGTGCATGCCGCAAAAATTTTCAGGACGTTTTAATGCTTCTGCTAAAAAACTGATCGATATGGTTGAAGTATTGGACGCGATAATAGTATCTGCACTGACCTTTTCTTCGGCTTCCGCCAAGACTGCTTTTTTCACTTTAGGATTTTCAACAACTGCTTCGACTACTATATCAACTTGATCGAACCCATCATAACTTAATGCGGGATCAATTCGATTTAACACTTCACCCATTTCGGTTGCAGTCATTTTTTTACGTTCAACACGTTTATTTAATAATTTGTTGGCTTCTGCCAAACCCATGTCCAATCCTTTTTGAGCAATGTCTTTCATTTTAATGGGGATAGATTTGGACGCTGATTGATAAGCAATGCCACCGCCCATAATACCGGCACCTAACACAGCAGCCTGTACAATTTTTTTGTCGGATTTTTTCTCCCAACTTTTGGCTTTTTTACCCAACATTTGCTCGTTGATAAAAATACCGACCAAGGAATGTGCAACTGGAGTGCTCGCCATTTTTGCAAAATTTTCAGCTTCGCATTGTAGAGCTTCATCGCGACCTTTATCAGCCGCTTTTTGCATGGCTTTGATGGCTGAGACCGGTGCCGGATAATTTCTTCCTGCTTGCCCACCCACGAATGCTTTTGAAGTTTCAAACGCCATCATGGATTCAATAAAATTTAATTTGAGTGGTGATTTTTTTTGTTCGCGGCGCGCAAGATAATCAAACTTTCCGGTGATACATTGCTGCAAAGTAAACAGCGCGGCATCACGTAATTTTGCGGGTTCAACCACTGCATCAACCACACGTGCGGTCAAGGCTTCTTCAGCGGTGTTTTCTTTTCCGGCAGCAATCCATTCAACGGCCGTATCCAATCCGGCAATTCGCGGTAACCGTACCGTGCCTCCCCAACCGGGAATAATGCCTAATTTGGTTTCAGGTAATCCTATTTTGGAAGCAGCAGTACTGGCAACGCGATAATCACAAGCCAAACAAACTTCCAAGCCACCACCCAATGCAAAACCATTAATTGCCACCACTACAGGAAAAGGCAGATCTTCCAATCGATTATTATTGCGATTATTTGGCGCAAGATGCGCTGAAATTTGTTCCACAGAAGCAGTAAATACCGCCGTAAATTCCATAATGTCCGCACCTACCACGAATACATCTTTGGCACTGGTAAACAATAATCCCTTAATACCCTTCGATTGCTCCAGAAGATCCAGAACCTGTGACAATTCTGTCACTGCCAATCGATTAAATTTGTTGACCGATTCACCTTGTAAATCAAAACAAAGTTCAGCGATACCGTCTGGTTGTAATTTGAGCGTAAAGGCTTGTCCTTGAAACATAGGGATATCTCTTGGTTAGTTTATGTTTTGTTGAGTGTAGCCAATTATTATTGGTTTGAAACCATACTGGCCAGTACTACTTCAGCAATCTCTGAATAAGGATTTGCAAAAGAATAAATTTGCTCCCGTTTTATGTAAAAACCATCTCCTTTTTCAACTTTAAAAACCTGTGTCGCCAAATGCAGATCCAACTCACCTGAAATTACCCAAGCGGCAATATCCTGATCAGCTGCTTTCATGGCAACCTGACTTCTATTTGGAAAATACTGACGAGAAAGACTGATTTGTTTGTTTAAGCCCGCTTGTGAAAGCTGATAGATTAAAACACCTTCTGCAGAAGTACGAGCATTGGCAGCTATGTCTCTGGCTCTGATAACAGGTGTTTGATCGGGAATAAGGTTGCAAGAAAAAAACTCAGCCAGAGTCATTGGAAATGCATCAAGAATTTTATGCAAGCTCTGTATACTGGGGCTAACCTGGCCTTGCTCTATCATCGAGATATTGCTGTTAGTCACACCAGCTCGTTTAGCCAACTCTCGCTGGGATAAACCAAAAGCCTCGCGCAGGACTTTAAGCCTGTAACCCAATGAAGAATTGAATGTAGCTTCTGTCACACCTGCAAAGGAAAAATCCGCATCCAAGATAATTCTCACTCATGCTGGAAAATTATGATCGATGAAGATTGTGCCAAAGCCGGTAGGCCTCAGGATTTAGAGGCCAATAACGCGTCTCGCTCATTGCTTGGCAGATTATCAACGATCAATTGATAAGAATGATCGATCATACGTTGAATCTGTGCAGGAGGTATAGATCCATCCAACATGATGGTGTTCCAATGTTTTTTATTCATCTGAAAACCAGGATGTACTGCAGGATATTGTTCACGCAATTGGATTGCCAAATCGGGGTCACATTTAAGGCTAACCCTTGGCGTACCACCCTCTGCAGTGAGGGTAGCAAACATTTTATGGCAAACTTTATAAACCGCCAGATCCTGTTGCCCCGAGGGAAACATTTCTTTCGATTGATGCTTGCTCAATAAATATTGTTGAGTGGTAAGAAAATCCATGTTTTAGTCCTTTATCGAACAGCTCTTGTGATCGATGATTGTAAGGTTAAACACATAATACTAGTTAAAAACGGCGCTATTGTGCATGAGTCTACCAAGAAACGATATAGTCGATGGCATGAAACTCTTCAAATAATTTTGTCGAGCTTCACGACATTCATTTGAAATAGGTCTTGACCTAATTTCTAGACTAGCACATGTGCAAAATAGTCCAAGGCCAGATCCTTACGAAAACAATTTTAATAACCGAGAGACCTTCAGATTAGAAAGAAGTTCGTCGATATTCTCTGTATTCGGGAACCCAAAAATGTTTTTCTATTGTTTGCTCCAACAACTCATCTGGTATAGCCAGTGCAACACCATCAATAATCGCCTGACGGTAAACAGCCAGCGCTATTTGACGACTCACCTGCCTGATCTCTGATAACGCAGGTAACAAAGCTCCTTCAGGATTGTGCCTGGTGGGTGATACTTCGGCCAAAGCACTGCTGGCTGCCATCATCATGTTGTCCGTAATGTGACTAGCTCCCGAGGCCACAACGCCCAAACCAAGACCAGGGAAAATATAACTATTGTTGCACTGGGCAATCTCGACCACTTTGTCGCCCATATCAACAGCATCAAATGGGCTACCAGTAGCCACCAATGCATCTCCATTTGTCCAACGTAAAATATCGGCTGGTTGAGCTTCAACTTGCGAGTTGGGATTGGATAAAGCCAAAACAATTGGACGAGATGAAAAGCTGTTTAAAGATTCAATAATAGTTTTTGTAAACAAACCCGGATGCCCTGAGACACCAATCAAAACTGTAGGCTTGGCACAAGAAACCAAATCCTGCAGGCCAATAGATTGACCATACCCCCAAGACATAACAACCTCGTCCCTGGTAACAAAAGGCCGTTGAAACTCCAACAAATTGGGGGTGGAATTTTGCAGTAATCCATCTTTGCTGAATAAAAAAATCTGCGAACGCGCCTGCTCCAATGTTAGGCCTTCGCGCACCATTTGTTTAACTATGTGATCCGCTATTCCACAACCCGCAGAACCTGCACCGGCAAACACAATTCGTTGATCGGATAATTTTTCTTTTTTTGCGCTGCACGCTGACAACAAAGTTCCTACAGCAACAGCCGCTGTGCCCTGAACATCATCATTAAAACAACATAATTCATCACGATAACGCTGCAACAAAGGGGTGGCATGATCCAAAGCAAAATCTTCAAACTGCAATAAGACTTTTGGCCAACGACGCTTCACCGCTTGAATAAACTGATCAATAAACTGGTAATACTCATCGCCACCAATACGTGGATGCCGCCAACCCATATACATAGGGTCATCAAGCAAAGCAGCATTATTTGTTCCAACATCCAGAGTAATCGGTAAGGTGTGTGCGGGGCTAATGCCGCCACAAGCGGTGTACAAACATAATTTTCCGATGGGGATTCCCATTCCGCCTATACCTTGATCGCCCAAACCCAAAATACGTTCTCCATCCGTGACAACTATCACTTTCACATTGTGTTTGGTGGCATTTTGCAAAATATCATCAATACGATCCCGATCTGGATATGAAATAAACAATCCTCTTTTTCGACGATAAATTTTCGAAAATTGCTGACAAGCTTGACCAACTGTGGGGGTATAAATCAGCGGCATAATTTCCTGAAGATGATCTACCACTAACCGGTAATAGGCGGTTTCATTAATATCCTGAATGTTGCGCAAATAAATATGTTTATCGAGTGGATTATGAAAGGAACAAAGCTGTTGATAGAGACGCGACTCCTGCTCTTCTATAGTTTCAATGTTATAGGGTAACAAGCCTTCCAGATTAAATTGTTGTCGTTCACGCTGGGTAAACGCACTGCCTTTGTTGAGAAGTGCAGATTCCAATAAAGCTGGACCTGCAAAAGGAATATAAATCGGGCGTTTTTTCGACATAGTGAACATCCGGATTATGAAATATTTCATTAACAATAGCGCAAAAACAGACGGTATAATCGCCGGCCCGATTTTAATCATATTTCAGTCCTCACCGATACAGAAAACGAGGACAGATCCAAAAGAGTCTGTTATTGCTATGGAAAAAACTTATCAGCCCCATGCTATAGAACGTCAGTGGTATCAAACCTGGGAAGAAAAGGGTTACTTCAAACCTGTGGGTGATGGTAATCCCTATTGCATTATGATCCCTCCGCCGAATGTCACGGGCAGCCTGCATATGGGCCATGGTTTTAACAACGCGGTGATGGACGCACTGATTCGTTATCGTCGTATGAAAGGTGATGACACCTTGTGGCAAGTCGGGACCGACCACGCCGGTATCGCTACGCAAATGGTGGTTGAGCGCCAATTGGCGGCACAAGGTGTGAGCCGACATGATTTAGGCCGCGAAAAATTCCTCGAAAAAGTCTGGGAATGGAAAGAACAATCCGGTGGCACTATTACTCGCCAAATTCGTCGTCTGGGTTCATCCGTCGATTGGTCGCGCGAACGTTTCACTATGGATGAAGGCTTATCAAAAGCCGTTCAAGAAGCCTTCGTGCGTTTGTATGAAGATGGTTTGATTTATCGTGGAAAAAGATTAGTCAATTGGGACCCCAAATTACACACAGCCATTTCTGATCTCGAAGTTGAAAATCATGATGAAAAAGGTTTTCTCTGGAATTTGCGTTATCCATTAGCGGATGGTGCCAACACTGCTGAAGGAAAAAATTATTTAGTCGTCGCTACCACCCGCCCTGAAACCATGTTAGGTGATAGTGCTGTTGCGGTTCATCCTGAAGATGAACGTTACAAATCTTTGATTGGAAAATTTGTTTTACTGCCACTCGTAAATCGATTAATTCCAATTGTTGCAGATGATTATGTTGATCGCGAATTTGGAACTGGTTGCGTAAAAATTACACCTGCACATGATTTTAATGACTATGAAGTAGGAAAACGCCACAACCTGCCGTTAATTAATGTGCTGGATAAAAACGCTGCAGTTTTAAGCAGCGCACAAATTTTTAATTTGGATGGCAGCCTCAATACTCAACTCGATGGCACTTTACCAACAGAATTTGCAGGGCTTGACCGTTACGAAGCACGTAAACGACTTGTGGCTGCTTTTGAAACAGCAGGCTTGTTGGAAAAAATTGATGATCACGCATTAAAAGTTCCTCGCGGTGATCGTTCAGGTGTGGTGATTGAACCCTGGTTAACGGACCAATGGTATGTCAGCACTAAACCATTAGCCGAACCCGCAATTGCTGCCGTTGAAGATGGACGAATTCAATTTGTGCCAAAGCAATATGAAAATATGTATTTCTCCTGGATGCGTGATATTCAGGATTGGTGTATCAGTCGTCAGTTATGGTGGGGCCACCGAATTCCTGCCTGGTATGACGCGAGCGGAAAAGTGTATGTAGGCCGTAACGAAGCAGAAGTTCGTAAAAAATATAGTCTCAACGCTGACATAAAATTAAATCAGGATGAAGATGTATTGGATACCTGGTTCAGTTCCGGTTTGTGGACCTTCTCAACTTTAGGTTGGCCGGAACAAACCGAATTTTTGAAAAAATTTCATCCAACGGATTTATTAGTAACCGGTTTCGATATCATTTTCTTCTGGGTTGCACGCATGATTATGCTCACCATGCATTTGGTGAAGCATGAAGATGGCACACCACAAATCCCATTTAAAACTGTTTATGTTCACGGCTTGGTGCGCGATAGCCAAGGCCAAAAAATGTCGAAGTCAAAAGGGAATGTGCTCGACCCACTCGATATTATTGACGGTATTGATTTGGAAACTTTGGTACAAAAACGTACTACTGGTTTAATGAATCCAAAAGACGCACAAAAAATCGATAAACAAACCCGCAAAGAATTTCCCGAAGGTATTCAAGCTTACGGTACCGATGCGTTGCGTTTTACTTTTTGCTCTCTTGCGTCCACTGGTCGCGATATTAAATTTGATATGGGCCGAGTAGAAGGTTACAGAAATTTCTGCAATAAAATTTGGAATGCGACCAATTTTGCTTTAATGCAATGTGAAAATCAGAATTGTGGGCAAGATGGTAGCACTGATTATGAATTATCAGTCGTAGACCATTGGATTATTACCAAATTGCAATTAACTGAAAAACAAGTTACTGAAGCATTGGATACTTATCGCCTCGATCTCGCCGCACAAGCCATTTATGAGTTTGTATGGAACGAATATTGTGATTGGTATGTAGAATTATCGAAACCTACTCTTTTTGATAAAAATGAAGCAAATGATGCACGCAAGAAAGGTACCCGACGAACATTAATTCGCGTACTAGAAACCATACTGCGATTAACGCATCCCTTGATGCCATTTATCACAGAGGAAATCTGGCAAAAAATAAAATTTCTTGCTGGTGCGACTGGTGAATCTATTATGCACGCTCATTATCCGGTTGCGGATGAACAAAAAATAGATCAACAATCGCTCGTAGAAGTGGAATGGCTAAAAACTGCAATTATAGGTGTTAGAAAAATTCGCGATGACTTTAAAATCGATAAAAAAGTTATGTTAGATGTCTATTTCAAGAACGGTGACAATACTGATAAATCGAGAGTTATTCAAAACGAATCTTTGCTTAAAAAATTAGTTGGCATCAATCAAACTATTTGGCTTGACGCAGAGAAAGAAGCTCCTGCATCGTCAACCACTCTTATAGGGAAGTTGGAACTATTAGCAATTTCTGAAGAAGTTAGCAT
Organism: uncultured Cellvibrionaceae bacterium; assembly: GCA_964537795.1. Taxonomy (GTDB): domain Bacteria; phylum Pseudomonadota; class Gammaproteobacteria; order Pseudomonadales; family Cellvibrionaceae; genus Cellvibrio. The sequence continues at coordinate 8,454 of CAZICR010000085.1, forward strand.
CACTGGAAAGCGTTACCTGGCTTAATGCAGGTGATGCGGAGCCTATGTCTGCTACTGCTTTGGTTGGTCAAATGGAAATTCTAGTTCCAATGGCAGGCTTGATTGATAAAGACGCCGAAATCGCACGCCTGACAAAAGAACTGAATAAATTAACGCAAGATATTGAACGCACAGAAACCAAACTTGGCAATGCCGCTTTTGTTGAGAAAGCGCCAGTGGAAGTTGTTGCCAATGAACGTAATCGTGTTGCTGAAAATAAAATTTCGGTAGAAAAATTGCGGGAACAAATTCAGAAAATCAGTGCTTTGTAATTTTTATATTACTGCCCCTTTCTTTCAAGAAAGGGGTTCTTTAAAACTCAGCCAATACTTTACTTGCTTCTGCAACAGTAAAAAAAGATCCAAAAACCACAATTAAATCATGTGCCTGACTGTTCTCTATTGCAGATTGCATACAGCTACGAACATCGCCCGAGCTGGTTGGCAGCAACGACAAACTCATTAAATTTTCTTTTAGCTGTTCTATTGTGGCTGCTCTGGGTAAAAAAGATAAATCTACCAAATACCAATAATGAATTATCGATTGTAAATTTGCCAAACTACCGACGCGATCCTTATCTGACATCATAGCAACCAAGGCATGAATTTTTGCGCGCGGGTTTTCAGTTTTCCAATCAAATAAACGTCTGGCTAGATGCGCAGTTGCCGCCGGATTATGTGCGACATCCATCACCCAATGTCGATTTTGTGCAAACACATGTTGAAATCTTCCTGGCACTTTTAATTCGGCAACTAAATTCAACAAATCGAGTTTTATGAAATCCAGTTTTAACACACTCGCCATTTGCAAAGCCGCCGCCACACTGGGCAAAGGTAAATGCGGTAAGGGATACAATTTTTTTTCAGTATATGCAGCATTCCACCAAGACCATTTCTTATCTACAACATGATATGCAAAATCTTTTTCGATAAAATAATTTTCTGTATTCAATGACAAGGCGTGATCAATAAGAGATTGCGGTGGGTTTGTATCAGCGCAAATCATCGGGCGATGCGCGCGCATAATTCCCGCTTTTTCAAAACCAATTTTTTCGCGCGTATCACCCAACCAATCCTGATGATCCAGATCTATGCTGGTGATTATGGCGATATCAGCATTGAGAATATTCACCGCATCCAAACGCCCGCCCAATCCTACTTCCAACACCATGGCAGTAGTTTGATATTTTTTAAATAAATAAAATGCCGCCAGAGTGCCGTATTCAAAGTAAGTCAGTGAAACCGATTCTTGCTCACATGCTTGATAAATTTCATCAAAAGCCTCACAAGTTTCCTCATCCGTTGCCAATCGATCATTAATTCGAATACGTTCGTTGTAATGCAACAAATGTGGCGATGTATAAACACCAACCAAATAACCCGCTGCACGCAAAATTTCGGCAGAAGCATTAACACAAGAACCTTTACCGTTAGT
>CAZICR010000086.1:0-3486 GCA_964537795.1 uncultured Cellvibrionaceae bacterium
TTCGTTCTTGTTAGTTTCTTCGTTTTTTGCGAAGGCACTTTCAATATTAATTGCACGATTACTATTCAGCAAAAACACATATTTCGCATAAAGGTTCGCGTTGTAATCCTCAGCTTCGTTGTTGTGGTAGGTAGTGATTAGCAATCCCTCAATCGGGGATATGCCTAAGCGGAGCACTGCGTAATTTCCATTCACATTATCGTCATAAAACAATTCTGTGAAGAAAATTGAATGTGGAATGAAGTATGAGACTGAAATCTGTTTTGAATCAGATGATCCGGCATAATTTGTGTCGAAATGGGAGTAGCTCAATTCAACGCTGCTGCTTTTCCCAAGAAATGCGGCTTCACCCAAAGGTTTTGAATCAGTCATGACTTGTGAGAAATAATAGACTGCTCTTAGATCGGCTGCTGTTATTAAACTGTCGTAGTAGTCCCGGTATCCTGCAGATGCCTCAAATTGGTAGGCATTTACAAAGGGAGAAAGCGAGGTTGTGATTAACGCAGCGAGTAGCGCGCGAGAAAATTTCATTCCTGTATCCTTATTTCCACAGTGGTAAAGCTAAGCGGTTCAGATTGTTGCGGCGTGCACTCTAATAAAGTCATTTCGCAATATCCAGTCATTTAAACTTGTTTTCATGTCTCTTAATCGCTCTTTGTGACCGAAGTGGGTACAATGGCGGCCTTTTTAAAATCCCCCCTGCTGAGGCTCTTCCCACTATGTTAATCCTGCGTGGCGCTCCCGCTCTTTCCAGTTTCCGTGCTCAAAAACTACTTGCCAATATCCAACAGATTGCACCCCGGGTTAATGGTGTTTCGTCGGAGTTCGTGCATTTTGCTAATTTATCGGCGCCTTTGAGTGATGCTCAACAGAAGGTGTTGGAAGCGTTATTAACCTACGGGCCGAAAGCGAAAGACCCCACCCCAACCCTCCCCTTCCCAGAGGGAGTAGTTCCTCCCCCTGGGAAGGGGGAGGTTAGGAGGGAGTCTTCTAATCAGGAGGAGTCTTCCGATTCTCAATCCCAACTCTTTTTAGTCGTCCCACGCCTAGGCACCATATCCCCTTGGGCTTCCAAAGCTACTGATATAGCCAAAAACACTGGACTTGAGCCAATCAAACGTTTGGAACGGGGCCTTGCCTATTTTGTACAAGGGTCGATTTCTGAATCTGATCGAAAAGCCATAGCGTCTTTATTACATGACCGTATGGTTGAGACTGTCTTTGATAGCTTCGAAGCGGCTAAACAAATATTTGCCGCCCAAGAGCCGGCAACACAAACTTCAGTCGATATTCTCGGTGGTGGTCGTGATGCTTTGGTTGCTGCCAATAAATCGCTGGGTTTGGCATTGGCTGATGATGAAATTGATTATCTGGTTGAGAGTTTCAAAAATTTGGGGCGCAATCCAATCGATGTTGAATTGATGATGTTTGCCCAAGCCAACTCTGAACATTGTCGTCACAAAATTTTTAATGCGTCATGGACAATTGATGGTGTCGATCAGGATCGCAGCCTGTTCAAAATGATCAAGAACACCAACGAAGTCGGCGGTGAAGATGTGTTGTCTGCCTATGCAGATAACGCGGCGGTTGTTGTGGGTCATGAAGCGGGTCGTTTTTATCCCAATCCTGAAACAAAACAATACGAATACACCCAGCAACCTATTCATTTGTTGATGAAAGTGGAAACGCATAATCATCCAACGGCAATTTCACCTTTCTCGGGCGCGGGTACTGGTGCAGGTGGCGAAATTCGCGATGAAGGTGCAGTCGGTCGTGGTTCAAAACCTAAAGTGGGTTTGACCGGTTTTACTGTTTCCAATTTACAAATTCCCGGTTTCGAACAGCCTTGGGAAAAGCAATATGGCAAACCTAATCGTATTGTGAATGCGCTCGACATAATGATCGAAGGCCCGATTGGCGGCGCTGCATTTAATAATGAATTTGGTCGCCCGAATATTTGCGGATATTTCCGAACTTTTGAAGAAAATTTTGATGGCGAGCGTCGTGGTTATCACAAGCCGATAATGTTGGCGGGTGGTTACGGCAATATCAAAGCAGAACATATTGAAAAGCCGCCATTTAAAGCGGGATCAAAATTAGTGGTGCTGGGTGGCCCAGCCATGTTGATTGGTTTGGGTGGTGGTGCTGCTTCATCTATGGCTTCAGGTTCTTCATCAGAAGATTTGGATTTTGCATCAGTGCAAAGACAAAACCCGGAAATGGAGCGCCGTTGTCAGGAAGTGATTGACGCCTGTTGGCAGCAAGGTGAAAACAATCCCATCGCATTTATTCATGACGTGGGCGCAGGTGGTTTGTCGAATGCATTTCCTGAATTGGTAAAAGACGGCGGCACAGGCGGCAAATTTGAATTACGCAATGTGCCGAATGATGAACCGGGAATGAGTCCACTCGCGATTTGGTGTAACGAATCGCAAGAACGTTATGTATTGGCGATCAAACCACAAGATTTATCTCGCTTCGAAGAAATTTGTAAACGCGAACGCGCACCTTATGCAGTTGTCGGCGAAGCCACTGATGAAAAACATTTGTTGGTGAACGACAAACATTTCGATGCAAAACCGGTTGATCTGCCAATGTCAGTGTTATTTGGCAAGCCGCCAAAAATGCATCGCACAGCTGACAAACATCAAGCCAAAACTGAAAAGTTTTCTACAAACAATATTGCAATAGCAGATGCAGTTGAGCGCGTATTAAAACATCCAGCAGTTGCCAGTAAAAATTTCTTGATCACTATCGGTGATCGTTCAGTAACAGGCATGGTTGTGCGCGATCAATTGGTCGGCCCTTGGCAAGTTCCGGTTGCAGATTGCGCTGTAACGACAGTGAGCTACGACTCAACCAAAGGCGAAGCCATGAGCATGGGTGAGCGTACACCGATTGCTTTATTGGATGCACCTGCATCAGGTCGCATGGCAATCGCTGAAGCCATCACCAATATTGCCGCAACACGAATTGAAAAATTATCTGATGTAAAACTTTCAGCAAACTGGATGTGCGCGGCAGGCCATAAAGGCGAGGACGAAAAACTTTATCGTACTGTGCAAGCTGTAGGCATGGAATTTTGCCCTGCGTTAGGCATTACTATTCCAGTTGGAAAAGATTCCATGTCTATGCGTACTGCATGGAAAGATGGCAATGAAAATAAAGCGGTGACTGCACCTTTGTCTTTAGTCATTTCGGCTTTTGCTCCGGTTGTGGATGTGCGTCAAACACTCACACCACAATTGCGAACGGACTCTTCATTAACAGCAGGGGGCATTACAGATTTAATTTTGGTTGATTTGGGCAATGGAAAAAATCGTTTAGGTGGTTCTATTCTTGCGCAAGTTTATAATCAAATGGGCGATGCGCCTGCTGATATGGAATCAGCAGAAGCTTTGAAAAATTTCTTCAATGCCATGCAAGCCAGTATCGCAGCGAATGACATTTTGGCTTATCACGATCGTAGCGATGGCGGTTTATTCG
>CAZICR010000086.1:3586-9809 GCA_964537795.1 uncultured Cellvibrionaceae bacterium
GCGCGTGCGAAATTGCATTCTCTTTGGTCAGAAACCAGTTATCGCATACAAGCGCTTCGAGACAACCCTGTTTGTGCACAGCAGGAATTCGATGCTATTCAAAAGCCGAATCCTGGTTTAAGCGTAAAATTAACTTACGATATTAATGACAATATCGCCGCACCTTTTATTAACACAAACATTCGTCCGTCAGTTGCTGTGTTGCGTGAGCAAGGTGTGAATGGTCATGTTGAAATGGCGGCTGCATTTGATCGCGCCGGTTTTACCGCCGTTGATGTGCACATGAGTGATTTATTGTCAGGCCGCGTTTCACTGAAAAGTTTCAAAGGCTTGGCTGCTTGTGGAGGTTTCTCTTACGGTGATGTGTTGGGTGCAGGTGAGGGCTGGTCAAAAACCATTTTGTTCAATAACCAAGTACGCGACGAGTTCGAACAATTTTTCCGTCGCAAAGACACCTTTAGTTTAGGTGTCTGTAATGGTTGCCAAATGATGTCGAATTTGAAAAATCTAATTCCCGGTGCTGATCACTGGCCGCGTTTTGTGCGCAATCTTTCCGAGCAATTTGAAGCGCGTTTCAGTTTGGTTCAAGTGCAGCAATCTTCATCGGTTTTATTTGCAGGCATGGCCGGTTCACATATGCCAGTTGCTGTTGCACACGGCGAGGGTTACGCAGAGTTTGCGAATGCAGACGCATTGAAAATTTGTAATGACAGCGGCACAGTCGCTTTGCGTTTTGTGGATACCCATATCCAGCCAACAGAAATTTATCCTGCTAACCCTAATGGTTCACCATTAGGCATTACCAGCGTCAGCAGCAAAGATGGCCGCGTCACTATCATGATGCCGCACCCTGAGCGTGTATTCAGAGCTGTCTCTAATTCCTGGAAACCGGATGATTGGAAAGATGATGGTGCTTGGTTGCGTTTGTTTAGAAATGCACGGGCGTTTGTGAATTAAAAAGAGGCTTCAGCCTCTTTAATGTGTTTGCGATGGATTTTTACAAGTAAATAATATTTTTTATGAATAAGGATTTAGTATGGACATTATCTATAGTGTTATCGAATTTTCCTATACCCAACCTTGGATTGGTTTGGTATTGCTGATTGGTTTTTTGATTTTTGTCAAAATGATTCTGAATTTTTTATTGCGGTTAGTGCGTGGTTATGAGCCCAAGGCATCTTATTGTGAGAATTGCAATTGCGAGCATTGCAAGTCAATCAAAGCGCGTGTTTCCGTGAATACGAAACTTTAGTTTTTTTTTAATTACCACTTACCCATACAGGTTTTATTGAGCGAATGTCAGGTAGTGCAGAGGGTTTTCCAAAATAAAAACCTTGTAACCCGTGAATGCCCAAGGCAGTTAATTGGGCTGCCTGCTCAATACTTTCCACGCCTTCAGCTATCACTTTCAGATGCATACGTTTGGCAATCATCAACGCGCTTTCGATAATAACCAAACCTTGCTTATCGATTTGTGCAACAAAAGAACGATCAATTTTAATTGCACTTACCGGGAACTCATGAAGTCGTGATAAAGATGAATAACCTATTCCGAAATCATCAATTTGCACTTCAATGCCTTTTTTACCAAGTTCGGTGACTGTTGTGAGTGTAGAGTCGAGATATTCAACTCCAAAAAGTGATTCGGTCACTTCCAGAATCAGATCTTCGGCTTGCAAGTGATGTCTTGATAAGATTTGTTCTACTTTCGCTGTAAAATCATTCGCCAGTAATTGTTTCAAAGAAACATTAACAGCAATTTTGGTGGAGGGATTTAAAGGTTTCCACCTTGCAGCTGCAGTACAGGCTGCATTTAATACCCAGTCACCCAGCGCAATTATTTTGTCAGTGTCTTCCGCCAAGTGAATAAATTCTTCAGGGTTAATGTCACCAAGATGCGGATGATGCCATCGGGCAAGTGCCTCCAGTGTTGTAATATTGCCTGACTTTGCATCAACTATAGGTTGAAAAACAAGTAACAATTTATTTTGTTCGATTGCATCAGAAAGTGCACGACTTAAATCAAAACGCCGCTTTTGGGTTTCAACATAGGTTTCGTTGTAAGTTAATGTTTGCCCGCGACCGCTGCGTTTTACTTCGGCAACGGTTAAATCTGCTGCATGTATCACATCTTTATAATTACTGGCGTCTGTTGGAAAATAGGCAATGCCCACGCTTAATCCTAATCCCAGAAATTCATTGTTCATTTCCAATGGTGCAGTGGCAGTTTCAATTAGTTGTTTTGCCAATTTTTCTGCCTTCTCGCGGGAATTTTCTTCCTGTTGCGTGATTATCAGGAATTCATCTCCGCCCCATCGCCCGAGAATAGCATTGTGCGGGCATAATTCTTTAAATCGATAAGCAATGGTTTGCAAAACCTTGTCACCTATATCGTGACCCAGCGCATCGTTAATTTGCTTGAATCTGTCTAAATCCATAAACAAAATGGCTGCTTCGTGATTTTCTTTTTCATCCAGTTTTGTTTCCATCCATTCAATTAGTCCGCGCCTGTTAGGTAAACCTGTCAGCGCATCGTAATGGGCGATACGTCGTAAAGCTTCGGTGCGTTCGGCAACACGTTTTTCCAGATGATTGTTTAATTCCTGCAAATTATTAATCAGCAATGTATTTTCTTGTTGTAAAGCCAAGCTTTGACGCAGCACACTATGATTGTTACGGTGACTGATAATCATCGCTAACCAAAAAATGATACCCAGTAACGCAATCACCAGATCATCCGTCGACATCAGGTATAAAATAATTGAAGTCGTGAATAATAATAAGGTGATGTATAGGCGCCCGATATATTTAAGTGGAGCAGTGATTCCTGTCGCTCCACCGGCAAGTGCCGAAATAATAATGATCAGTGTAAATTTTGAGTTGTAACTGGCAGCACCAAAAGTAGTGAGAACTATAGCTGTCCATAAGACTGCTGCGGAAAATAGGCCAAGCGCAAATAAAGTTTTCCATAATCGAACTGTTTTAAAATTGATAATTTGATTGCGTTTGAATTTTTTTGTAAATCCAATCCATGTTGCAAAACGTAAAATGCTGAGAGCAATAACCGCCGTAACCCAATAGCCTACATGGGGCATATTTTCTGCATGTAATACATATCCTGCACCCAGAGTCGCGGTAATATTCACTATCAACATCGCAGGTAAATTTTGATAGGCGAGGGACAAGAGTTGTAGCTCTATTGAAAGATTGCGATCTGTTGCTCGCCGACGGGGCAATCTCAAAGGGTGAATGGCCATAGTATGTTGTTCCGGTAGCTACAAATCAGTAGCGTGAAGCTCCTTACCTGAGGAGTATAGGAAAGATCAACTTTATGTGCCAGCATTTCTATGGTCTGAAAAATTAGCTTTTATAACATCTTGAAACACATCCTTGTGTTGGGAGTTCAGACAAGTTGGGCGTGAGAAAATAGTAATTTTATTGTTATAGGCTGTCGTATTCGGATTTCATCACCTGAAAATTAAATCGCATGCCCACTTCCGCAGACATGCAATTCAACTTATTAATTGCTCTCTTCTGGGCCAGGTAACATGACCATCCAACCCACGCCAAATTGATCAGTGACTTGACCATATAAAGGTGACCAGAAAGTTTTCGACAGAGGCATATCGACCTTGCCACCATTGCTGGCGAGCGCAGAAAAAATCCGTTTGGCTTCAGTTTCATCGGATAGAGTGAGCGTTAATCGAAATCCGCTGAATTTTTCAACGTCATTACAACCATCGGATGCCATGATGTTGATGTCACCCAAACTGAATTCGGCATGCATAACTTTATTTTCAAAACCTGCTTGCAGCATTTCTGCGGGTACAGGATCGGGGCTTTCGTTAAAGCGAATCAGGAATTTAATTTCAGCGCTTAAATGTTTTTGATAGAAGTTCAGGGCTTCATCACAACGACCTGAGAAAAATAAATAATTATTCACAGCGACTTTGCGCATGGCTATAGTTTGACGCAATGCATCTTCATGGGCTGCAGCTTTGCCATCCACATCGGCTTCGGCGAAATCTTCCATACTGTAGAAGCTGCGAATTTCTATATCGGAATCTTCGTCTTCCATAGGGTTGGGGCATTTTTTCACCCACTCAATCGCTTCTTCCATGGAGTTCACATTCCATATCCAATAACCGGCAATAATTTCATTGGTTTCGGTAAAGGGACCCGTTGTGACAATACGTTGAGTACCGCTGAACCGGATTCTGAATCCTTCGCTGCTAGGTTTGAGGCCATCGCCAGATTCCATAATGCCAGCCTTTACCAGTTCTTCATTAAATTTTCCCATAGCGGTCAATAATGCTTCGCTCGGCATTTTACCTGCTTCAGAACCGGGGGATGCTTTTACCATTACCATGACTTTCATTGGGGTCTCCTATAGATGATTGGATTTTGTTACTACTGGCAAATAGTCGAACGGCTTTTTGTTGAATCGACAGCTAAAAAAAATTTATTTGGAATTTTTATTCGAATGACTGTAAGGTCGATTATCTGATATATCAACCGCTTTTTGTCTTGCGGTAGATTAGCAGTTATTATTTTTATCTGCCCAAATCATCCAGGAAAGATAAATGACTAAAATAATTCCCGACATCAAATCCAAAAACACCAAAATGACGCCGGGCGAGCGACGATTTGGTGAAAGCCTTGAGGCTTTATTGGAGGACGACTACAGCTGTTGGTTTGAAGTACCCGTTGGTGACAAACGCCGATACCCGGATTTTATTATTTTGCATCCATCACGTGGATTACTATTGATCGAAGTGAAAGACTGGAAAGTCGACAAGATCAAATCATTAAACCATCATATTTTCGAATTATTAACGGATACAGGGCCCGTTTCCAAAACCAATCCCGTAGAGCAGGTTCGTCAATCCACTTATCAATTAATTAATAAATTAAAACGTGACCCTGCACTGATCCAAACTGAAGGAAAACACAAAGGTAATTTGATTTGTCCTTATGGATATGGCGTTGTTTTCACCAATATTACCCGTAAAGATTTGAATAAAATTCTGGGTGAAGAGGGGGCAGATGTATTGCCTGAGCATCTGGTGATTTGTCAGGATGAAATGCGAGAAAAAGTCGATGCTGAACAATTTCAACAACGTTTGTGGAATATGTTCAATTATCAATTTCCACAGAAACTGAGTTTGCCACAGGTTGATCGAATTCGTGCACATGTATTTCCCGAAATTCGCATCGATCATCAAAATGATTTATTTTTTGATGAAGAGGCGCCAGAAGTTAATCAGTTTGCCGTACCGGATATCATCAAAGTTATGGATGTGCAGCAAGAACAATTGGCAAGAAGTTTTGGCGATGGTCATCGCATAGTGCATGGTGTTGCTGGTTCGGGAAAAACCTTGATTTTGGGTTTTCGTTGCTGGTATCTCGCGCAAACACAATCAAAACCGATTTTGGTGTTGTGCTATAACATTTCCTTGGCTGCAAAACTCAGATCTTACATGCGTGCACGAGGGATTGAACAACAAGTTCAGGTTTATCATTTTCATGATTGGTGTGGACAGCAATTGAAAACTTATCATGTGGATCTCATAAAAGGCGCAGAACCTGTTTGGGAAAGACAGGTCATCAGTGTTATTCGTGGTGTTGAAAATCAACAAATTCCGCGCGAGCAATACGGTGCGGTGTTGATTGATGAAGGGCATGACTTTGAAGCAGAGTGGTTAAAGTTAGTAGTACAAATGATTGATTCCGAATCCAACTCATTGCTACTGCTTTATGATGACGCCCAATCGATTTATAAAAAGAAAAATCAATTGGATTTTTCTTTATCAAGTGTTGGCATTCAAGCCCGTGGCCGTACTACCATCTTAAAATTAAATTATCGAAATACACGTGAAATATTAGAATGTGCTTTTAACTTTGCAAAAGATTATCTCAACATTAAATCTGCAGATGATGACGGTGTCCCGCTCATCCGGCCGGAAGTTGCCGGCAATAGTGGCGCGGCTCCACAATTTAAAATGATCCCAAACAAGCAGCATGAAATCGAATTTATTCGTAAATGCCTGATTAAATGGCATCAGGATGGTATCGCCTGGTCAGATATGGCAGTCATCTATTGCGAAACAAACTTCAGTAAACAATTGCAAAAAGAATTAATTCACAATTCAGTGCCAACCCAATGGTTAATCTCACGGGAAAGTCGACGTAGCTATGATCCTGAACAAAATAAAGTCACATT
>CAZICR010000087.1:0-9790 GCA_964537795.1 uncultured Cellvibrionaceae bacterium
TTGAAGGCAATATCCGTTGGGTTCATGCGGATCTTAAGACAGGCCGGGGAGTTGCAGACGCCTTCGCAGCTGTGGATCGTGCCTTCATCTTTGCGCCTCCTGGCTATGTTCCACAAGATAAAATTATCTCCCCGCTCATTAAGGAAGCTGTGCACACCAAATTGGACAAGGTTGTGCTGATGACGGCTCTTGGAGCCAATGCGGTCGATACTGCTCCATTGCGAGTGGCCGAGATAGAGCTGGAACGCTCTGGTCTTAAGTTCAATATTGTTCGTCCGAATTGGTTCATGCAGAATTTCAATACTTTTTGGATTCAGGGGATCAACGAACACAACAAAATCCTGCTACCCACAGGCAAGGCCAAGGGCAGTTTTATCGATGTCAGGGACATCGCCGATGTAGTGGTGCGGTTGCTGGATACAGATGATCTCAATAACCAGGCATTCGACATTACCGGAAGTCAGTCGCTTGATCATGACCAGGTCGCGGAGCATCTGTCACGTGTGACAGGTCGCAAAATCACCTACCAGGACATTCCACCTGAAGAGTTAAGGACGGGTTTACTGGCGGCAGGTTTGCCTAGGGATTATGCCGATTTTTTATTGCTGATTCTTGGCTTCTTTGCGATGGGCTACAACGCCCATACCACAAACTCGGTTAGAGATTTACTTGGGCGAGATCCTATAAAGCTTGAGAAATATGTGGAAGATTACAAACAGGCTTGGCTTTGAATTTTCCGAAACGCTGGCAGGAAAACATTAATGTTGTGAGGTAAAAAAGCTGCCGGAATAACCCGGCAGCAAGAGCTACGAGGAAATCAGAACTTGGCGTTTACACCCAGTGTGAGGGTGCGGCCAATACGCGTTTCAAAAAGTGGATCCTGTCGTTTGCTGTCTATGTACAAGGTATTGCGTTCATCAGTCAGGTTTTGCATTTCCAGTATTAACTTGATGCTCTCGCTCAGGTTGTAACTTGCTGATGCGTCCACAAACATATTGGAGTGATTTCCCAACACGTCACTGTCATTGCCACCGGATGGAATCGAGCGCAAATAACCTGAGCGATAACTACCGGTAGTGCGCAAGCTGAATAATTCGTTTTCATAGTAAAGAGTGGCACTGGCGGCATTTTTCGACAAACCGATCAGGTCATTGGTGGTTGTTAAAGTCGGCACGCCATTGGCACTTTGTAATACGTAGTTGATATCCGAAGTCACATGGGTGTAATTGGCCAGTACACCCAAGTCTTTCCAGAAACCGGTTAGGAAGGTGAGTGGCAATTGCAGGTTCAATTCATAACCCTTGAGCATGCCACCGGGAGTATTGGTTGAACGGTTGACTGTGAACAAGTCAGATGGGGTTGCTGCTGAACCTTCCAGTAATGTGTTGGGTAGGCCCAGTTCGCTGTAGGGTACCAAGCTGGAGATTGACTGAATATAAGTGCTGATGTCCTTGACAAAGTAAGCTGCAGACACCAAAGCGCTTTCATCAAAATACCACTCCAGCGCCGCATCGTAAGTTTCGGCACGGATTGGATCCAAATAGGGGTTGCCGATACTGGCTGTACGGGTAGTCGGGTTCATGGAACCACTGGGAACCAACAGACCCAACTCAGGGCGAGACATAACTTCTGCATAAGCAAAGCGCGCCTGTAAGTCCGAATTGATTTCCACAACAACATTCGTGGATGGTAACAATTCATCATAATCACGTTTCACCCTGGCCGGGTTTGCGGTTGTAGGGTAAGTTGAGCCTGTTGGATTGGCTGTGGGTATAAAGCCCAGGCTCTCTTGTTTTGTTTCCAGATAGCGGATTCCTAAATCACCACGAATCGGAACAACTGCATCATCGAAGTCAAACTCAAGCATGAGGTAACCGCTATCGATAGTTTCTTTTACACCGGGTGATTGCGCACCACATTCAGCACCACACCAGACAAAATCATTAAAACCTACCGCCTCTTTCCATTTTTCATGATCGACACCCAGATAATCTCCCATGGTTCTTGAACCCAGCTTGTCATTAACTCCGTTCACTATACGAGTGAAATCAGCAACTGTTACCCCGGTCGGCAGGTTACGGGTAGCGGTGAAGCTGGGCGCTATGATCAAACTGTTGGTTTTGAAATCACTTTCACGACTTTGCACACCGAGTTTAAATTTGAGTTCTTGCATAAATTGCCAACTGAAATTTACTTCCATAGTGGTGTTTTCAGTCGTGCGTTTGAAGCGGCGTGTATTCCAGTTGCCCAGTACAGTACCGTCAGCAAGGCCGGCAGCGTATTGGAAATTGGCTGGGTTGGTCAGGTCGATTCCATAGCTCAGGATAGGGATGTTGCCGCGATTGCGGAAGTCGATACCAAAGTTATCGGTATCAATCGCATCCAGATTAACGGTCAAACGTTCGGGGTTATCAAATACAGATTCAGAACGGCCAATTAACCCATTCACTTCAAAGGTGTCACTGAGCTGATGTGTAAGGTTAAGGTTGGTTTGTTGAAAGGTTGAAGTAAAACGGTCAACAAGGCTTTCAGAGCGTAGGTCTACGCCGTCAAACAAACCATAAATCAGCGAACCTTTACTATCAACTTCCAATTGTTTGATGGACATCATAGGTTGTCCATTGTTGTTGGCATTACGTGCCAGGGATAAAGCATCAATATAGTTGTCGTGGCGCACCACATCATATTCGGAGTAAAGGTTATCCAATGAAATATTAGTATCTTCGTTGGGCTCCCACTCAAATGTCAGTGTGCCGCCGGCGCGGGTAGCATCCTGTTCAGAGTTCAAATAGCGTGGGATCCGCGGGAAAAATGCTCCGCCTCCAGGATTGCCGGAAGCACCAGTTAATGATTGCAATAATTGGTAGGCTGCTAGCGAGCCCGTACGTGGATTATTGGTACTGCAGTTAAGTGCGTCTGCACCTTTGGTTGCGTTATTGGCTGGATTCTGGGTGCCCGTATAGCCTGCCGGGGAACAAAAACCACCATTCACATAAGCCGGTAGAATGTTGACCGCCGAGTAACCCACTTCGCGAATATTCCGATCCGAGTAGGCAAATGACGCCAATACACCAAAAGTATCCTCGGCTAATTTTTTACTAATCAAAAATGAAGCACGGGGATCCATTGCTTCGCTGACTTCATTGAACACACCACGCATAGTCCCTGTCATGGTCAGATCATCACTTAGTGATAAAGGTTTTGGTGCTTTAAGGTCAACCGTAGCACCAAGCGAACCTTCTTCTACATCAGCACTGGGCGTTTTGCGTACAGTTAATTCGGAGAAAATTTCTGCTGGAAATACGTTGAAATCAAAGCTGCGGCCACCGTTGCCTGCGCCGTAAATATCGGAAGAACCGGTTTGCGATGTTCCTTCCATGCCGTTAATACGCACGCGGGTAAACTCCGCACCCAACCCCCGAACCGAAATGGTTTTACCTTCACCACCATCACCTCGGGATAAAGCAACACCAGGAATACGTTGCATGGATTCCGCCAGATTGGAATCAGGAAATTTGCCTATGTCTTCCGACATGATGCTGTCGACTACAGCAGCACTTTCACGTTTTTGGTTTAACGCAGAACTCAATGAAGCTTTGAAGCCGGTAATGGTGACTTCTTCTACGTCATCTTGCGCCTTAACTGTTGCCGATAGTGTTATTGCAGCCAGAATGCAGAGTGTGAGCGGTTTCAGGTTGAATTTCCTATGGATCATCTACTGCACCTCTTTTTAGAATTAGCATGAGAGAGTTAGTCAGTGGTTTTCTGGATGCTAATAGATGTCGTTTAATTAAACAATCATTATCGGTCAAATTAAGTCTATATGATTCACGGATTGTCATTAATAATCATGTTTTTGAGAAAAATTGTAACCTTTTGGTTGGAAAATAGTCGTCAGGTAACATCAATCCTTTGAACGAAATTAATTTCCTGCAGGTCTGCTTGAAGACATTTGTGGGCTGGAATTGAGTTGGAAATGTTCGGGGCTTTCAGCATGTTCCGGGTAATAGTGGGTTGATGCATTGTGTAGTTGTTTTACCAATGGCAACTTCAGATCACGAATAGCTTGTACAACAC
Source organism: uncultured Cellvibrionaceae bacterium (assembly GCA_964537795.1). Lineage (GTDB taxonomy): Bacteria > Pseudomonadota > Gammaproteobacteria > Pseudomonadales > Cellvibrionaceae > Cellvibrio. The sequence continues at coordinate 4,078 of CAZICR010000087.1, forward strand.
ACTCTGCTAACTGATAAGCACCATAGTTATTGTGATGGGTTGCATCTTTGCCATTGTCGTTAAATGCGAGTGGTGCTTTATCTGAACCTAATGCTTCGTAGAGTTTTACACTCATGGCATCAAGATCAATGAGTGCGACATTTTTTTCTTTGGCAACTTCGCGTACTGCTTGCGGATACAAACCATGACTGTTTTGAATTTTCCCGTTGCTATCAAATGTGCGGCGTTGCATGGATGTGATTAATACTGGCGTGGCGCCGCGCAAGCGGGCTTCTGAAATGAAAACACCTAAATAATCTTTGTAAGTTGTTTGTGCTTCGGCATAAGTCTGGGGCCAATGTTTTTTTTGATCATTGTGGCCAAATTGAATCAATAAATAATCGCCTTGTTTTAAAGTCTCCAACACTTTTGCAAAACGTAAACTGGCGATAAACGATTTCAGGGTTTCACCTGATTCAGCGTGATTGGCAATGGCAATATCGCTATTAAAAAAGCGCGGCAACATCTGCCCCCAGCTGGCAGCAGGTTCGTAGGCTTGATCTGTGACTGTGGAATCGCCTACCAAATAAATTGTGGGTAGATCAATTTTTTGAATGCTAACCGAACGCACTTGAGGCGAATCGCCGTTAAATTCCAGAGTGAGTTTGTCATCCCAGTGTAATTGATTTTTTTCCTGATTTTTTAATACCACATGATTTCCACCTGGTGCGTTTAATTCCGGGGGTGTTAGTTTTCCTGTGCGAATATTGACACTAAAACTTTGCGATATAAATTCGCCAGCAGTTGTTTGAATGTTTTCCAAAAATAATCGACGAGATTCAGCTTTAACTGTGTTGGACGAACCCTGTGTGCTGCTACCGAACTCAATATCCACTTTGTAATTACCTTCGGGCAATTGCACAGAAAAATAAAAGGGTTTTCCTTCCGGGTTAATGCGGGTATTCAGATCAAAACCGTAACCCTGTTCAGCACTATAAATGCTATCGCCAGCCACAGAAAACTGGTTGTTTGGGTAACCTGCTTTGGTCTCAATAAAATGAAAAGTCATAGGCTGATTGGCATCAGGTTTGATTGGATTGGGAGTGGTATTTACACAGCCTTGAAGACCCAAGACAACAAACAAACCGAGTATCTTCAGGATCAGAATTGGGTGGTATGGCATATTAGTAATCTCTATTTGCCGGACAAGTAGTCATAATCAATCAATATTAATCATATTACTGGAGAATTTCCTGAAAAATATGATTTAATTCGACTTCATGACCCCTATCAAGAGAATAACAATGAAAACAACCCGACGGGAAACCATCAAATTTATGGCTGCTGCTACCGGATTAACCGCCGCTGCGCCTTACCTGAAGGCAACTGCTGCAATGGGTGGAGCGGGGCAGTCAACCCATCACTATCGAATGAAAAAACTCTGGCATGGTGTCTGTTATTACCCTGAACTTTGGCCTGAGGAAGATGTAGATCGAGATATTGCCGAGATGCAAAACCTGGGCATCAATATGATCCGCATTGGTGAATTTACCTGGTCTAGCATCGAACCCGAAGAAGGAAAAATTTCCACCCGATTTTTGCGTCAAGTCATGGATAAATTTCACGCTGCCGGGATCGCAGTTGTTTTTTGTACGCCCACACCTACACCGCCGGTATGGCTCACTCATAATCATCCTGATCGTTTATTTGTGAATGCTGAAGGTGAGCGATTAATTCACGGCGCGCGCCAACATGTGAGTTACGAACACCCCGCAGTGCGCAAAGCCTGTTTTAGAATTGTTGAAGCAATTGCAAAAAATTTGGGTGATCATCCAGCTATTATTGCCTGGCAAATTGATAACGAATTGAAATGCCATGTTGCAGAAGATTTTAGTCCAGCGGCAATTGCGGCTTGGCATCTTTGGTTGAAAAAACGTTATGTCACGATTGATCGATTAAATAAAGAATGGGGCACACATATGTGGAGTACTCATTATCAATCTTTCGAACAAGTTCCTGCGCCGTTAAAAACACCCTTTTTGCACAATGCTTCTTTGAGCACAGCTTATCGCTTATTTAATCGCGAAAGTATTGCTGAATTTTCAGACAGGCAATGCGACATTATTCGTCAATATTCAAAAGCACCCATCACGCACAATACCAATCCTGCTTTTTCTGTAAATCACGAACGATTATTTAAAAATCTGGATTTCGCTGCTTACGATGCCTATCCCTCCAGCAAGGAATGGCAAGCTTTAGTATTTCGCAGTGACATGTATCGCGCTGCAAAACCCGGCCGTCCATTTTGGTTGATGGAAACCAGCGTGAGTCACAATGGATGGTTAGGTTCTCACAGTGCCATGCATCCGGATAAATTTTTAATGGCAGAGACGGTACTGGTTTATGGTTTGGGTGGCGAAGCAATAAATTATTGGTTGTGGCGTCAACAGCGCACAGGTGCGGAAATTAATCATAGCGCTGTCATGAGTAGTTGGTTTAAACCTACTATCGGTTATCAACAAGTTAAATTGGTTGAAGATGCACGCAAAAAATTGGAACCTTTGATGATTTCCAGTAAACCCTTAATTCCGGAAATTGCAGTGACCTGGTCAGACCATGCACGTGCAATGATTGAAACCGAACCTATGGATAAAGAACCGGGTTTTCCTGAAACTTATAGTGGTGTTATTCAATGGTGGCATGGACTTTTATTCGAACAGGGTTATCACCGTGATGTACGTTTTGAAGGTGCTGCACTTGATGGATTGAAATTATTAGTTACACCTGCAATGCCTTATGTCAGTGAAGAATTTTTGCAGCGCGTAGTGACTTTTGTAAAAGCGGGTGGCATTTGGTTAATTGCACCGGGCACAGGCATGCGCACACGCGAACATACTAATCACACAGATTCAGGTTTGGGACTGTTGGACGCAGTTGCTGGCGTAAAAACCCTAGCGGTATTTCCGTTAACAGCAACAGGAATTACCGGCAGTGTTGATAATAAAATATTAAATTTTACCGGTTGGTGCGCAGCGGTAAAAGCAGACAGTATAGATACAAAAGTAATTGGAAAAATTAATTCCAGTTTGGTTCCTGATGCTGCGTTTTTAACAGAGCGCCAATTGGGTAAAGGCAAGGTTGTACTTTTGTCTGCTCATCCAACCGGCGAGGATGGTAAAGATTTCATTCAGGAATTAATTAAGAAATACGCCAGTGAATTGAATATCAACAGAGTTTTTTCTGCAACACCAGGCACTGTTGTTTGTCCGCGAGTAGATGATCAGGGTAAACTCCTTTGGGTGGTTATTAATATGAACGGGGAGGGCGGTATTGTGAAATTACCCGCAAGTTGCCGCGATGCAACCAGTGGGCAAACAATCAGTGGAACTCTTAATTTAAAAACTTACGACTGGCGAGTGTTGCAGCCAAATTATTAAATTTTCACCAGATTTTCTATTTAAAAAAAAGAGAAATTACTATGGAAAAAATAGCCTTTGTCATGACACTAAAACCCGGCTTTGAAGCTGAATATAAAAGACGTCACGATGAACTTTGGCCAGACTTGGCAGTGGAATTAAAAAAAGCCGGTATTTCGGATTACTCCATTTATTTACATTCGCCATCACTGAAATTATTTGCTGTATTAAAACGTACCGATAATCACACTATGGATGATTTACCTGCAACGCCTGCTGTAAAAAAGTGGTGGGCTTATATGGCCGATATTATGGATACCAATCCTGATAATAGCCCGATAGTTGAAACCTTGGATCAAGTTTTCCACTTTGAATAATGCGTTATCTAATATTTTTATTATTGTTGGCTGGTTGCGTTGATTTATCCCTGGAAGAAAAAAAATCAGCGCAAGGTACGCTTGCCCCCAAGCCCTTATATCGTGATCCCATTTATGATGGCGCTGCGGATCCTTCCGTTATTTTTAATTCAGTGGAAAAAAAATGGTTGATGTTCTACACCAATCGTCGTGCGAATATTTCTGATTTAACCCATGTGACCTGGGTACATGGCACACCGATTGGTATTGCAGAATCGACTGACGGCGCTAATTGGTCTTACCGCGGTAGAGTAAATTTTCCGAACGATATTCCCGGCACTCAGGATATTGATATTGCTACTTATTGGGCGCCAGCTGTATTGGAACATGAAGGGATCTATCACATGTATCTCACCATAGTTCCCGGTGTGTTTGAAGATTGGAATCATCCACGCACTATTGTTCATCTCACCAGTCGTGATTTAAGTCAATGGCAATATCAAAGCAGATTACCTTTGAACTCTAACAAAGTGATTGATCCCTGTATGTTGCGTTTGCCAGATGGTCGCTGGCGACTTTGGTATAACAATGAAGCTGCAGGTAAAAAAACTTTTTATGCTGATAGCAATGATCTTTACCATTGGGAGGATAAAGGTTCAGCGAATTTGCCGGAAGATCGTGGTGAAGCACCACTGGTATTTTTCTGGAAAGGAGATTATTGGTTGATTAATGATTTGCTTGGCAATAATGGAATGGGTGTCTATAAATCCAACGATGCGGCGAACTGGTCACGACAAAAAAATAATTTACTTGATCTACCGGGTACGGGAGTCGATGACCAAAACGCTGGACATCATCCGGAAGTGATTGTCAGTGGTGATCGTGCCTATCTTTTTTATTTCGTGCATCCAGGTTCTAATGCAGAAACTGTTTATGGCAAACAACCGGACATCAATCTAAAACGCAGTTCCATTCAAGTTGTGGAATTACAATATAGTGGTGGCCGGATAACGGCAGACCGAAATGCACCGGTATTAATTGATTTGTTGTTGGCACAGAAAAAATAACATGATAAAAATAAAATCACTGGTGTTTTTATTTAGTTTGAACGCAATTGTTATTCTGGATTTTAACTATTCAAAAATAATGTTGAAGTATTAAAACAATAATCAGGAATAATCTATGAAAGCGGTACTCGATATTGGTAAGACCAACGTCAAACTTCAATTGGTCGATAACACTGGTCGCCTTTGCGAAAGTTTTTCACGAAAAAATGCAGTGGTAACCAAAGGGCCATATCCTCATGCGGATATCAGCGGAATATGGCAATGGTTAATGGAAACACTGGCCGTTTATTCACAGGTTGGTGACATTCGTGTATTAGTTGTCACCACTCATGGTGCTACAGCTGCACTGGTCGATTCAAAAAAAATGGGTGATGGACTAGCGTTGCCCGTGTTGGATTACGAATACACAAAAATTAATAGTTGTGATCAATATTATTGTCGCCTGCGTCCGGATTACAGCAGCAGTTTATCGCCAGAATTACCCGCAGGACTGAATTTGGGACGACAAATTTTTTGGTTGCAACAAAATTTTTCTTCCGAATTCTCATCAGTGACCAGCATTCTGATGTATCCCCAATATTGGGGTTGGCGTTTAACGGGCCAATTAGCAGGGGAGGTGACGTCACTTGGGTGTCACACTGATCTATGGTCACCATTGAATAAATCTTATTCCAGCCTGGTGACCGACTGTCACTGGCAAGAGTTGATGCCGCCATTAAAATCAGCCTGGGAAATTTTGGGCTTCATCGCTCCACAGATTGCAAAGCAAACAGGTCTGCCATCTGATTGTGAAGTGTATGTTGGTTTGCACGATAGTAATGCCAGTTATCTGCGTTACTTGTTAAACAGAAACGCTAAAACTTCGGAAGCTTTTACCGTAATTTCGGCTGGCACC
>CAZICR010000088.1:0-9777 GCA_964537795.1 uncultured Cellvibrionaceae bacterium
AAAAAGAGTTTGATATCATCATCCAAATCAAACGCTCGGAAATTTCACCACAAGCATTAAACAAGAAAAGTCCACCCTTGATGGGATGGAGTACCTGGCTGGGAGAAAAAGACGCGGCACAACAATCACAAGAACAGTCGCAAAAATTAATGCAAATCAAGTTATCATCTGCACGATTGAATTATTAGGATTTTTAATAAACTTTAGAGCATAGGAATTATTATGATTAGTATCGATCTGAAATCGTTGGTTGGAAAATTAAATGAACTTAGCCGCAGCTCGCTGGAATCAGCGGCAGGTTTGTGCATGTCACGCAGCCACTACAATGTTGAAATAGAACATTGGTTGCTAAAATTAATTGAACCTGAAGACACAGACATTCGTGTCGTGCTCAATAAATTTGAAATTGATCTGGGCAGATTGGTACAACAGCTCAATCGCGAATTGGACAGTATTAAAGCCGGCAATTCCCGCGCGCCCGCACTTTCCCCATCGATTGTTGAATTGGCTAAAAATGCCTGGATGCTGGCATCAGTAGAATACGGACATCCAAGAGCCACTTCCGCACATATTCTTGCAGCATTAATGATGGATGAAAATTTACGCCGATCTTGCGGTGTTACTAATGGCGAGTTGTCAAAAATTCCACCGGAATCTTTGCGTGAACTCTTGAAAACTATTATTGGTAGTTCAGCGGAATCTGCCACCAGCAATCAGGGTTCACAAACCAGTGAAGGCGGTGAAGCAAGCTCCAGTGGCATTCCCAGCAAAACTCCATCACTCGATAAATACACGGTGAATTTAACTGAAGCCGCTAAAAAAGGACAAATCGATGCAGTTCTAGGACGCGATGAAGAGATCAGACAAATTATTGATATTTTAATTCGTCGCCGTCAAAACAATCCGATTTTGACTGGTGAAGCCGGTGTTGGAAAAACTGCAGTTGTTGAAGGTTTTGCATTGCGCATTGCCAAAGGTGATGTTCCGGATCCACTAAAAAATGTGATGGTCCGCAGCCTTGATTTAGGCCTATTACAAGCCGGAGCAAGTGTAAAAGGTGAATTTGAAAATCGCTTGAAATCCGTTATCGCCGAAGTCAAAGCTTCACCAATCCCTATCATCATGTTTATTGACGAAGCACACACACTCATAGGTGCTGGGGGCAAAGAAGGCCAAGGCGATGCCGCGAATTTATTAAAACCCGCATTGGCACGTGGAGAATTACGCACTATCGCTGCAACCACCTGGGCGGAATATAAAAAATATTTTGAACGTGACCCTGCACTGACCCGACGCTTTCAAGTTGTAAAAATTGAAGAACCCAGCATTGATAAAGCCATCAATATGATGCGGGCAATTTCAGAAATGTTGCAGGCGCATCACGGTGTGCGCATTATGGATGAAGCGATTGTTGATTCAGTAAAATTATCAAGCCGTTACATTACCGCGCGACAACTTCCGGATAAATCTGTCAGCCTTCTCGATACTGCTTGTGCACGTGTAGCACTTAGCCAAAGCGCTACCCCCGCTTACGTAGAAGATACCCGTCGTCGCATCAGCCAATGCGAAGCCAATATCACATCACTGCAACGTGAAAATGCCACTTTGGGCAATTGCGAAAGTCGTATTCAAGCGTTAATAACAGAAAAAGAAGAACTCGCAAAAAATCTCATTGTTCAGGAAACGCAATGGGAGAAAGAAAAAGTGGTCGTTAAAAAAATTCATGAACTACAAAAATTAATTGAAGATGATTTCCATGCACAACGCATGAATGAGCAGGAATTAAAAAAAGAAGGTGCTCCGAAATTACTGGATAAAGCTGAACGCGAAAAAATTCAAGCTGATATCAAATCATCAATGAAAGAACTTTCTGACCTGCAAGGCGATACACCCATGATCCAGGTCAATGTCGACAGCAATGCGGTTGCTGAAGTCGTTGCCAATTGGACTGGAATTCCTGTTGGCAAAATGGTTTCCGATGAAATTCGTTCTATTTTAAATCTTGCAGATCGATTAAATGAACGTGTTATCGGGCAATCACATGCATTAAAAGCTATTGCACAAAGTATTCAAACATCACGCGCCGGTTTAACTGATCCACGCAAACCCATCGGCGTTTTCTTCATGGTAGGTTCGAGCGGTGTAGGTAAAACCGAAACTGCACTGGCACTGGCCGATATTCTTTATGGCGGCGAACAAAATATCACTGTCATCAACATGTCGGAATTTAAAGAAGAACACAAAGTTTCAATGCTGCTGGGTTCCCCACCCGGTTACGTAGGCTATGGTGAAGGTGGTGTTCTGACAGAAGCTGTCAGACGCAAGCCTTACAGTATTGTGTTGTTGGATGAAATGGAAAAAGCGCATCCCGGTGTACAGGATATTTTTTATAATCTGTTTGATAAAGGCACCATTAAAGACGGCGAAGGGCGCGATATAGATTTCCGCAACACCATTATCATCATGACGTCAAATGCAGGTGAAGAACATATACGTGCAATGTGCGCCGCCAGTGAAACTCTGCCTGAACCGGATGTGTTGCTCGACAATTTCCGTCCACAACTGTTGCGTTATTTCAAACCCGCTTTCCTTGGACGCACCACCGTCATTCCTTACTACCCATTGAATGATGAAAACTTGATGAAAATTTGCGATATCAATATGCGACGTATCGAAAAACGCGTGCGCGAACATTATGATGCCGAATTCCATTGTGATGATGAAGTGAAACTACACATAGTAGCCCGCAGTCAGGAAGTTGATACCGGTGCACGTAATATTGAAAATATTTTAACGCGCACCATGCTGCCTGAGTTGGCTACTGATTGTTTGTCGCGCATGGCAAATGGTGAAGCTATTAGTAAAATCAGTGTGAGTGTCAGTGAGGATGGGCGATTCGTTTATAAAATCGAGTAATTAAATACAATCGAATAGCCAAATAATTATGATGTCACGATTTATACTATTGTTGGTGTTAATGACGGGGTCAATGACGAGTGGATTGTTAGCTTATGCTGACAATCCACCCGCAACTCCAAGCCTGCGAGACACAGCGCAAAAACTCTTTGCTGATTTTTATACCCAGTCGAATTTGTTGCATAAAAATTACCTGCAAAAAAACCTCAGCAAATCAGCCAGCATTGAACAACTGGTTACTCAAGTCACCCAGGAACTTAATGCAGCCAGACGTTTTTCCGCGATTCAGTTGGTTATTAACAATCTAGGGTTGATTCGCACTAATATTGAAGCTAACGATGTTATTCATATTTTTGATTTATTATTGAAAATGGAGGCCTTGGAGCAAGCAAAAGCCATTCTACTGATTGCATCCCAAACAGCCAGTGACAATGTTATTTCGAAAATGCACTACCGGCTTGCATTATTTTACTATGAACATGAAGACTGGAAAAAAACGCTAAAAGAAATAGATGCCATTACAGCGCGCAACGCACTGACTCAGGATGAAAGTGACTATGCCTATATTATTTATGGCGTAGTCTTGCAAAATTTAAAACAACACCGTCAGGCAATCACTTATTACGACCAAGTTGGCAATACATCCAATTATTATGGTTACGCACAACTGAATAAGGCCATTGCTTTTTTGCGTCAAGGTTGGTGGACAGATGCCGATCTTACTATTGAAAACGCCGTCAGCGCAGAAAACATTTCTAAAGATCCGGAATTATTGAACCGGCTTTTTTTATTTATTGGATACGCGCAAATCCATCACGAATTTTATCGAAATGCACGGGATAGTTTTCGCAAAATATCAGTAAAAAGCCAATATGCCGATAAAGCACTTTTAGGTATTGGTTTGTGCGCAATACATCAAGGGGATTTTGCAGGTGGGCTGAACGCATTTAACCTGCTCAAGAAAAAAGATTCAGACGATATAGCGGTAATAGAATCAAGGCTTTTATCTGCCTACACTTATGTGCTTCTTGGAAAAAAAGATGTGGCCGCCGAACAATACACCAATGGCATTGTTTATTATCAGAACAAATTAAACGAAATTGTCGCCAGCAAACAATCCAGCCTGCAAAATATTCCATTAAATTCAGAATACTTGCCAAGTTGGCTACAAATTCATGTCGAAAGCCTGCAAGAATTCAAACAACTTGCATTATCGAATTCTGAGCGCGCAAAAATATCTTCTTTATATGATCAGTATTTATCGCTAACCAAAACCTTGCTTAGCAAAGGTTACGATGAACGTATTGAAGTACTTTCAAGTTACCTTGCCCAATCCCAGCTTGGTCAAGCCCAGCTCTATGACAAGGAAAAGTAATCATGCAATTAAATAAAATATTGATTCTATTGACACTGATGCTAAGCGCTTGCGCAGGCAATCCGGAAAAAGATGAAGAGCAAACGCTTGCCGATCTTGATGTCAGCGACGAATCGGCTATTGAAACCACAGTAGCCACCAAATCAAAATCCAAAGAAGATGTCAAAAATGCCTATTACAGTTATTTACAACATGCCAGCAAAACTGACAAATCACGAGTCACTGCCATCAACCGTATTGCCAATATGGAACTCGAACTGAGTGAAAGTCTTGGCGGACAAAATGAAACATTAAGCGAAGCAGAACAAGATCAACGTTACAACACCACTTTACGCAATACGATTAGCCTTCTGGAAACTTCCATACGTGATTTTCCTGATGCCCCTGAAGTTGATAAATCACTCTACCAGTTAGCAAGAACTTTATCCCAAGTGGGTGAATCCACCAAAGCCAATGGTATTTTGCAACAACTGGTTGATGAACATCCGAAATCGATTTTTTATGCTGAAGCACAATTTCGTCTGGCAGAAACTGCTTTTGCCAGCGGGGATTATATAGCCGCTGAAAATGCTTACACTGAAGCCATTGCAGCACAACACAATAAGGATTTTTACGAAAAATCTTTATTCAAGCGGGGATGGTCGCGCTACAAGCAAGAACTTTATCTGGAAGCCATTGATGATTTTGTCGTGGCATTAACAGTTCATCAGTTTGCCGCCCCCGAAAAACTGAGTGACAGTGAAAAAAGTTTATTTGACGATTATTTTCGCGCACTGGGTTTGTCATTTATTAATTACAATGGTCCAGAAGGTTTAAACCAGTATTTTGCAGACAATGACGACTTTAAATACGTCTATGAAACTTATCATGTAGTCTCGGATATATATTTACAGCAGGAACGATTCACCGATGCTGCCTTGACACTGAAAGAGTTTATTAAACACCATCCATCGGATGATCGATTACCCGTCGCACATTTGGAAGTCATTAAAATATGGCAATCCGGGAATTTCGTTGCCCCACTCAATGAAGAAATTGAAACCTTCTATTCACTTTATAATGTCAATTCCAATTTCTGGAATAAACATCCCAATAAAGAAACACAAAAACAGATTAAAAATGAATTGCGTCAATATATTGTATTAATGTCTACTTATTATCACAGCCAATATAATAAAAAACCGGACCCAAATAATTTTGCAGGCGCAGAACTTTGGTACAAACGTTATCTGGCTGATTATCAGTCCTATGCACGCCAGGATAATATTTATGTCCTTTACGCCGAACTTCTCGCTGATGTTCAGCGAAATTCCGATGCGTTGACTTTATTTGAAAAAGCCGCTTATGACGGCGAACTAATTCTCGATAAAAAATCAGCTTATGCCACTATCAGTATGTCCGATGCGTTTTTTAATACTGCAACCGAGCCCGCAAAAACTGCCTGGTTAAACAAACATATAGATTACGTTCTACGTTACGTAAAACTCTATCCTAATGATGATAAAGCTGCCGGATTAATTGTGCATGCAGCGCAGCTGGCTTTTTCCAGTAAAAATTATACGAAAGCGATTGAGCTGGCGAACTTATTAAAGAAAATTCCGGATGCATCCTATTTTACACTGGGCAATATCAAAGCCAGATCCTACCTGGAATTATCTGAATTTCAGGATGCGGAAATGGCATTTGCCGATTTAAGTTCAAAACCAGGTATTGATCAGAAACAACGTGAACAAATCAACAACAGCGCTGCACTTGCAATTTATCGCCAAGGTGAAGCCGCAGCAAAAGCCAATCAAATAAATTCAGCTGTATCGCACTTTGGCAGAATTGCCAAACAATATCCAAATTCAGATTTGGCGCCAACCGGCTTATACGATGCTATTGCGCTGGCATTGAAAGAAAAACAATGGGACCTGCTTATTGCCTACTCTCAGGAATTTCAAAAACTCTATCCGAAACACGCTCGCGTAAATGAAGTGAATCGACAACTTTCTGTTGCTTATCTGGAATCCAATCAAAACCAAAAAGCTGCACAACAACTGGAAAATCTTGCCAAAACAGAAACCGATGACAAGGTTAAAATGGCCGCCTTATGGAAAGCAGGTGAACTCTACGAATCCAAAAAAGATTACAGCGGCGCTATTCGCTCTTATCGTGATTATATTGAAGCCTACCCCAATCCATATCCACAAGCGGTTGAGGCCATGTATCGACTGGCTGAAATTTATAAAGCGACAGGTGACATCCAAAAACGTTACTATTGGCAAACACAAATTCGCACAAGAGATACCAAAGCCAATTCCGGACAAAAAACTGACCGAACTAATTTCATTGCCGCTAACGCAATTCTTGAGCTCGCTTTGCAAACACAAAATGAATTTAAAAAAGTACGATTGGTTGAACCCTTTGCACAAAATTTAAAAGTGAAAAAAACACGTATGCAGGAAGCCATCACACTTTTTGGTCAGGCATCTGCCTATAACCAAAAAGATGTCACCACTCATGCAACCTTTGCGATTGGTGACACCTACCAACACTTTAGCCAAGCTTTATTAAAATCTGAACGCCCTTCCAACCTTAAAGGTGAAGAACTCGAGCAATACAATATTTTACTTGAGGATCAAGCATTCCCCTTTGAAGAAAAAGCCATTGAGTTTTATGAAGTCAATCTGGGCAGGGTTCGCGATGGTACCTACAACCAGTGGATAGAAAATAGTTTGACTCAACTAAAAGCGCTTTTCCCTGTCCGCTTTAATCGCAAAGGAAAAGCTGAGGTGATTGATCGTGTACTCTAAAATAACATCAGCAATTCTATTGTCACTGGCTCTGCTACTTTCCGCCTGTGGAGGCAAAGTAAAACCAACTACAGAATCTGAACAAAAAGCCCAAGTCACGGTAAAACAAACTAGAGACTTATCTGAAAATGAAAAAATAGAATATCAGCAAGCTATAGAAGCCTTAAAAACAAACAACTTATCCAACGCTGAAAAACTACTGAAAAAACTCAGCGACAAACTGGGTGCATCAACGCCTATTTCTGCAAACCTGGCGTTGACCTATTACAGACAGCAAAACTATGACTTGGCTGAAACACAAATCAACAACGCGCTTGCAGTGAATGAAGCCAATGCTGAAACACAAAATATTGCCGGCCTTATTGCAATCGAAATGAAAAAACATCAGGCTGCAGAAAATTATTTTAAACGAGCCTTGGTATTAAATCCTGATTTTGCAAACGCCCACTACAATATCGCCCTGCTCTATGATATTTATTTTCAGGATATCCCCAATGCATCCAACCATTACAAAAAGTATTTGAGTTTGGTTGGCGACAGCGACAAAGAAACAAAAGAATGGGTTGATCAATTACAATATTCACTGAAGCAATAGTATGAAAAACACATCTTATTTTTTAGCACTGGGAATTTTTCTATCGGCCAACATCTTTTCAGAAGAGCCGGAACAAACCAATCCGACAAAAAACGAAACAAAAACAGAAGTTGTTACCACTCGCATCACAGACAAAGTGGAAATGGAAACCACCACCATCAAAGGCAACACGGAACTCCCCAAAATACTGTATCTGGTTCCCTGGAAATCAGTAGACGCCAATCAAAAAGCACAACACCAATTAATACTCCATAGCCTTTACGGTGATGTGTTTACTCCTCAGGTGCCTGAGGCGCCGAAAAACCCACGATGACGATCAGCTGCCAATTTCTTGAGATAAAACATGTCTGAATTTATGCATTTGGCGATTGAAGAATGGTACTTTTCACCCCTGTCAATTCATAGTGTGATATTACTGGTTGCCTGTCTGTACAAACTGTTTCATCACATGGCTCGAATAAGCTACGACTGTGGGCCTTGGATGTCGCTGATTCTTTTCGCAGTCTCAATCAATCCCGTTTTAGGATTTTTTTCAGATCATTTTTGGGTCGTTTGGTGGCAATGTTTGATTTTGGGACTCCCACTTCTATTTTTGGGCGGACTTATTTCAGAACAAATTCTTAACGACTCTTATTCAAATGCTGCTGGATTTATGGGTGCAGTCTCCCTTTGGTTCCTATCCACTCTAACAACTTTACTCATCTACTCCGGAAACAAGTTTTTTAACGCAATTTTCGGGTAAACCTTGAGAGATCTCTTCAAAAGCATCATTAGCAGTTAATCTATACACTAGCGCTTCTCATCGGCATTTTGTCGATAGCAACGAGTAATAGTGAATGATCTTGTCCATAAGGGCGAAAGTAACAATACTGGTTGAGTGGGTGTTTGCATTTGCCCAGCGTCATCCATTGGCAATAGCATTATTTGGTTTTGTCTCGGGTGTGCTGAGTTTTGTGCTGGTTGAACGCAAACAAGAGTTTGCGCAAATCATCGCCATCATGATGCTAGTGAGTTGGCTCTGGTTAGCATCTGAAGTGTTATTAAAGCGGAGCATTTTTCAGTGGTTCGGCTTTAAGTTGCCACCGGCACTGGTCAGTTTTGCCACGCAGATGGTGCATCAGGAAAGTTTATTTTTTGTTATTCCTTTCTTTTTTATGACCACCGCATGGAATACCGGGCAAATGGTATTCACCACCTACTTAATCATCGCTGCATTCATTTCAATTGTTGATCCTATTTATTACCGCTGGTTGGCACCACGCCGCTGGTTGTATTTCATTTTTCACGGCATCACCATTTTTGCGGTATTACTCACTGCCTTGCCAATTATTTTTCAGCTACCTACACCCAAGGCATATCTTTATTCACTGCTTATTGCTGTGATACTGACACTACCCAAAGTTTCGCGTGCGTTGGAACTTGTTTGGTGGAAGCGCTTTTTGGCGATTATATTGCTCGCAGTCGCAGCAGGCTCTTTCGGATTGTTGATACGCCCCTGGATTCCACCCGCAACCCTCTGGCTTACACAAGTTGCGATTACCGATCAGATTACGGAAGATCGCTCGCCAGTAAACATTTTCAAAATGGTAAAGATTGAGCAACTGCGCCAAGGTATTTACGCCTACACCGCAATTCATGCACCGCGCGGTTTACAGGAACGGATCTACCATGTGTGGATTCATAACGGCGAAATAATTGATAAGGTAGCGCTGGATATCACCGGTGCGCGTGAAGCAGGTTATCGTTCCTGGTCGCGTAAAGAAAATTTTCCCGAAAATCCTGTCGGGCGCTGGAAAATTGAGGTGATGACCGAAGCCAATCAAGTGATTGGTGTGCTACGTTTTCAAGTTGTTGGAGAAACAAATTCACTGCCAACTCCTGCATCATCGGCTATCAATACAGAAACTAATTAATTCACTTCATCTGAACAAATCTGAAAAATAAATCAAACAAAGCTGTTCAATTAAAGAACAGCAGCCGAGTCAAGAAACGGGCAGAACCTTAGCTATTCTATGGAACCTGCCCAAGACAAAATTGAATCAACAGAAAATTCTGCGCCACAACTTCACAATCGTGAGGAATGGTGCCACACTGCA
>CAZICR010000089.1:0-9744 GCA_964537795.1 uncultured Cellvibrionaceae bacterium
ATTCAGATCGCGCCAGATTCAAAACTGCTGTTTCAAAAGGTGTGGATTACATACTCAAAGCGCAATGGAAACAAAATGGCAAATTAACTGTGTGGTGTGCACAACATGGCGCAACTGATTACCTGCCAAAAGCGGCACGCGCCTATGAATTGGAATCACTCAGCGGCAGCGAATCTGTTGGTGTTCTCGCCTTCCTGATGACCCAACCACAAACCCCTCAAATCCAAGCTGCTGTGAAAGCCGGTGTTGCCTGGTTCAATAGCCCGAGCACTTATCTGGCCGACTATGCATACGATAGAACACAAGCTGCAACCAATCCAATTGTGTACAGCGCTGGAAGCAAAATGTGGTATCGCTTTTACGATTTAAATACCAACAAAGGCTTCTTCAGTGATCGCGATGGCAGCAAGTTCTATGACATTACCAAAATGTCTGAAGAACGCCGTACCGGATATAGCTGGGGCGGCTCTTATGGCACTTCAATTATTTCTTTCGCACAAAAAGTTGGATATCTCTAATCCAATAATTAATTGATAGAAAACAAAAAGCCCCGCAAGTCGGGGCTTTTTGTTTTTTGTAATTCGAAATTCGCTATAGTCACCGGCTTTTATTTTTCCAATATTAATAACTCAAAATCAAAATTCCCAGTTGATAACGCATGAGGGATATATTAAACAAATCGGCTTACGCCACTTTTTTAGGTCTTTCTTGTGATAAAAAACAAAACTGCGATTTATACCGCTTTGAGATCTGTTCCCGCAGGAAAAGTGGTTACTTACGGGCAGCTGGCCAAAATGGCCGGATTACCCGGTGCAGCCCGCCTTGCCGGAACGCTTTTATGCAAACTCCCCGAAAATACCGATTTGCCTTGGCATAGGGTGATTAATGCACAGGGCAAAATTTCCATGCCTGAAAACTCACCCGGATATCTTGAGCAAGTTAAACGGCTTAAAAATGAAGGAGTTAGTGTGAATAACGGCAAGATCAAACTGAAAGAGTTCCAATGGTAAAAGTGTTTGATCTCCTGATTAAGACTTTTCAAATAGCTTGTGAAACCAGATAGATCTGCTTGACTTAGTCATAAGCTAGTAATTCCAATCCATTAACTTCAACTTCATACAGTCGTGGCGCAGCCTTCCTCTTGACGAAATATAGGTAAACGTTTACCTTATGTAAATCGGATGGTGTGGCTAATAATTTTAATAAAGTAAGGCAAACGCATACTTTCAGAAATAAGCTGTCACTGACGACCAAAAATAATTAACCAACAAAAAGAGGCGTTCAGAATGAAAACCTTCCCTTTGATTACTACATCCAGCAGTTATGTTCTGGCGTTAGTTTTGGGACTGACTTCCACTAACTTGTTAGCGCAGGATTCCGAAGAAGCTGCAGAGGCAGATGAAATCGTCGTAACTGGTATAAGGCGAGCCATGGAGAAATCCTTGGACATAAAACGAAATTCGAATCAGGTAGTAGAGTCTTTGGATCTGTCCGATATTAACTCTATGCCTGACGTTACTATTGCTGATGCGCTTGTCCGTTTGCCTGGTATCAATGGTGCGCGTGATAGAGGTAACCAAAGTCAGGCATCCATTCGTGGTCTTGGCCCTCGTATGGTATTTGGCACTATCAATGGCCGTGAAGTTACCAGTTCTGAACCTGGTCGTAGTATTCGTTATGAACAATATCCTTCCGAGTTAATCACTGGTGTAAAAGTCTACAAATCCCAATCCGCCGATATGATTGCCGGTGGTATCGCCGGAACTATCGATCTCGAAACAGTATCTCCTTTGAAGCACACTGGTGCGGAATATAACTTGGGGGCTGGATTGGTTAATTATGATGGTGGTGACGATATTCCCGGGTTTAATGAATGGGGAAATCGCTTAAGTGGATCCGTTATCAAGAAGGTTACAGAAGAATTTGGCTTTGCATTGGGCGTGACCTCCCAGCTTCAAAAAAATGCTTACCCTTCGTTTCAGGCGTGGGGATTTAACACAGGTGGAGGCGATCAACCGAATTTACCAGCAGGTGGGGGTGATCTCACCGGTGATGGTGATTTTGGTTATGTGCCATGGGGCGTTCAAACTGAAGTAAAAGATCTCGAAACACAACGCAACGCAGTGATGGCTGTTCTGGAGTTTACCCCCAGTGATGAACTGGAGATCAAATACGATGCTTTATATTCCGTATTTGAAATGGACGAAGCGCAGAATCAAACCTGGTATCGGGATATAGGTAACTGGAACAACGGTGAAGCGGGAGGATATTCCAATGTGGTTATTAAAAATAATTACGCATTGGCAGCAACGGCTAATCAATGGACCGGTAATATTCGACATGTTATTGCCGATTACACTCAGGAAAACTCTGTGTTTGTACACGGAATTAAGTTGAGCTATTCAGGGCTGGAAAATTGGACGATTAAAGCAGACTTATCCCAATCCAAAGCGGATCGCGACAATTATTGGAACGCACTTTATTTAGATTCCTGGGGTAATCCTTTCTCATATGATTTACGCGGTACGCCGAGTGTGACTGTACCCAATGGTACTCCGTCAGCAAAACCTGAATCTGCCACATTGGCTATCGATGATTTTAATGAAGGTTCTGTATTGGAGGATGAGAATTCTGCTTTTGCGCTTACATTTAATCGGTTGATTGATGCTGGCAATTTGGCCAGTCTGGATTTCGGTGTTCGTGTTGCCGACCGTGATAAAGAAGTGATTTGGGAGAGCTACAATATTTCATCTACACTAGGCTTGCAGTTTCAGAATGCAAGTTTTCCGACAAATTTTCTCAGTTCATTCACTGTAGATGCATTCGATTCGTCTCCGTTCCTGAATGTGCCCTCTTATAAAGCTGCTGCATTAGAATTATTTGGCGATGCAAATTTCAAACAACTTGCAACTGTGAACGTAAACAATTATTGGCGTGTAACCGAAAAGAACGATGAAGCTTTCGTAAAATTAAATTTCGAAGGTGACATGGGGGGGCTCGAATACAATGCCAATGCTGGTGTTCGTTTCCTCAAAATGGAAACGGAAAGTTTCGAGTACGGCCCGAATGCAGATTCAGTAGTTAATGAAAATACTTACAGCTTGCCAAGTGCATCTTTGAATTTATTCATCAGCGAAGACAGAATTGTTCGTTTTGGTATTGCAAAAGCCATTTCACGTCCACCGCTTGATGAGATGCGTGCGGGTCAATATATCAGCGCTCAAGAAGGTCAAGGCGGTAACGCGGGTAATCCTAAGTTGGATCCATTTACATCCAATCAAGTTGATGTGGCATATGAGTGGTATTTTGCTGAAGAATCCATGGTCGCTGCGGCTATTTATTACAAAGAAATTGAAAACTATGTTGGGTACACCAGTTTTGATATTGCTTCGACAACGGGTGGGCAGCCTTCAACTATTTGGGCTCCTGCCAATAGTGATGAAAAAGGTAGTATTAATGGTTTTGAGCTGACTTTCCAAATGCCCATAGGCGCTGGGTTCGGTATCTACAGTAACTATGCATATGCTGATTCTGATATAGAAGAATTTGCACCTACTAATAACCCTTATCCGATGGCCGGGCTCGCACGAGATACGGCGACATTTGATCTCTGGTATAGCCATAATAAATTCAATGGTCGTTTGGGATGGAAATATCACTCTGCGTACACCACAGGTTTTGATTGGAATGGGTCGGAATTACGTCGCCTGGATGCAGAAGCCAATCTTGGTTTGAGTTTGGGTTATGAAATTAATGACAATTTCTCTGTTCGTCTTGAAGCTAATAATCTCACCGACCAAGAGCTTCGTCTAAGCCAAAATAATCTTGATGCAGATCTGCGTCGTTATGATGTTTACGGCAAAACTTACACCATTGATTTTAACTGGAAAATGTAGTGGAACTTTGAGCACAGGATGTGCTCGCTTTTTTGTCCATTTTTTTGGTGGTAATTATGACTTTGTTTAAAACGCTGATAGTTTTTCTATTGGTTGCATTTCTTTCTGCCTGTGCCGGTCATTCTGCAAATGATGCCGGTAATGCAAATATTTCAAGTGCAAAAAATTCAAGTACCAAAAGTTCAGCAGCCAGCTCGAAAGCAATTGTGCCTAAAGCTGCAGAATTTTATACGGGTGCAGATTTATCTTATGTCAATGAGATGCAGGATTGTGGTGCTGAATATCGTCTCAAGGGCACTTCATACGATCCTTTTTCATTATTTGCCGATGCTAAAACCAATTTGGTCAGGGTTCGTCTTTGGCACAACCCAACCTGGACCCAATACAG
The DNA here is from genome assembly GCA_964537795.1 of uncultured Cellvibrionaceae bacterium. Taxonomy (GTDB): domain Bacteria; phylum Pseudomonadota; class Gammaproteobacteria; order Pseudomonadales; family Cellvibrionaceae; genus Cellvibrio. Next base: position 4,285 of record CAZICR010000089.1, read on the forward strand.
CAACATTCAGGATGTCACCAAAACTATTCAGCGAGCTAAAAGTGCTGGCATGAAAGTCTTGTTGGATTTCCATTATTCCGACACTTGGGCGGATCCGGAAAAACAATTTATTCCAGCTGCTTGGGAAGCTTTGCATGCCGATACGCCTGCTTTGGGGCAGGCATTGTATGACTACACTTATGGAACGCTTTTGGAATTGAAAAATAAAAATCTTTTACCCGAGTTTGTGCAAATCGGAAATGAAACCAACAGTGAAATTATGCAGTTGGAGTCATCTATGAATACCAAAACGATTAATTGGCAACGCAATGCGACTTTATTGAATAGAGGTATCAAAGCTGCTACTGATTTTAATCAACAAAATTCCACGCAAGTAAAAATTTTCTTGCACATAGCGCAACCTGAAAATGCGCTTGTGTGGTTCAAGCAAGCAATTGCTGCAGGCGTTACCGGGTTTGATGTCATAGGTTTGAGTTATTACCCCAAATGGTCAACATATGATTTAACCAATATCGGTGATGCAATTGCTGAATTAAGAACAACCTACAACAAAGATGTGATGATTGTTGAAACCGCTTATCCCTGGACGTTGGAAGGTTATGATCAAGCATCAAATGTATTGGGCTCTGATAGTCTGGTTGCGGGATACGGCGCTACACCCAAAGGTCAGTACGATTACCTGATGCAATTGTCATCACAAATTATTAATGCTGGTGGCATGGGAATTATTTATTGGGAGCCTGCTTGGGTTAGCACTTCATGCTCAACGCTTTGGGGTCAGGGTTCGCATTGGGAAAATGCCAGCTTTTTTTATCCGCCAACAGGAAATGATGCGCTCGAAGCCATTATGTTTTTTCAGGATGCACAAACGCTTTATAACAATGCTCCTTGAGTTTCAAGCGTTTGATACTCCTTAATGAACAAAACAATTCAGGTAAAACAGATGTTAAAAATAAAATATGTCATTGCAAAATGTTTGTTAGTTGCTGTTTTTGGAGGTTTGTTATTTTTCAGCGGCTGTCAGAAGAAACTTTTTGAATCTCCTGTAACAAATGAATATGTTGCACCGGTACTGTTTAATGACAGTTGGCAATTTATTTCCAGCGATACAGACAGGGATTGGGCTGCAATAAAAAGTGAAACTAATTGGACTTGGGTAACTTTACCTCACACTAGTCGTATTGAACCCAAAATTGTGAATGATCAATGGCAAGGTTTTGCTTGGTATCGTAAAAAAATTGCCTCGGGTAAAAATTGGAATCAGAAAAAAGTCTATCTGGATTTTGAAGCAGCGATGAATACCGCCGAAATCTGGCTGAACGATAAAAAACTGGGATCGCACATGGGCGGTTATTTGCCATTTTCAGTTGAGTTGCCTAATGGTTTGACGGGTGAGAATTGGCTTTATGTAAAACTGGATAATCGTGATAACAGTGTCACTGGCCCCAAGCCCCTTAAGTTATTGGATTTCAATACTTATGGTGGCATTTATCGAAATGTGTGGTTACGTCTTGAAAACGGTGCCCATATTACCAATGCAGTCGCTGCTAATAAAACGGCCTCAGGTGGAATATTTGTTACTTATCCAAAGGTGACAGAAAGCGAATCGGTAATACAAATAAAAACCCATTTGGTTTCGTCGAACGCAAAATCACTTGAGGTAAAACAAAATCTTTATTTTGACGGGAAATTGGTTTCATCTGCCACACAACTACTTTTGGAAAAAGTTGGCGAAATCGAAAATGTACAAAGCCTGATAGTTAAGCAGCCAAAACTATGGTCACCTTCAGTACCACAGTTGTACGAATTGGAAACCTTGTTATTGGATGCTGGTGTTGTAATGGATAAAGAAGTTAACCGAATTGGTATTCGTGAATTTAAATTTCAGGATAATCAATTGTATATAAACGGGAAAAAAACCTTTTTGCGTGGTGTGAATCGTCATCAGGAATATCCTTATGTGGGCTATGCCTTGTCTGATGCTGCGCAATATCGCGATGCAGAAAAAATTAAAGCGGCTGGTTTCGATTATGTTCGTCTTTCGCATTATCCACATGCCACAGCATTTATGCGTGCAGCGGATGAATTAGGATTGGTGTTACTGGATTCAATTTTAGGTTGGCAATATGTCAGTGAGACACCTGAGTTTCAAAATCAGGTAGTGCAAACCTGCCGTGACATGATTCGTCGCGACCGCAATCATCCATCAGTCTTGGCATGGGAATGTTCATTAAATGAATCCTGGATGAAGGAATCTTTAATTGATCGATTCACTCAGGCAGTTCACGAAGAATATCCGGGGGAAAATGTGTATTCAGCCGGTTGGCAGGAATATGGCTACGATATCTATTTGCAAGCTCGACAACACCGACTTGAACATTACAAAACCCCGGAAAAACCCTATATGGTTTCTGAATATGGCGATTGGGAATACTATGCAATGAATGCTGGTTTGAATCAGGATAAATGGCAAAATTTATTGCAGGCAGAACGTTCAAGTCGTCAATTATTGACCGATGGAGAGATTCGTTTACAACAACAGGCGCGTAATATTGTTGAAGCTCATAATGATAATTTTAATACGCCAGCCTATGCCGATGGTTACTGGGTGATGTTTGATTACAATCGCGGTTATGCGGATGATCTCGAAGCATCGGGAATTATGAGTATTGATCGTTTACCAAAATTCAGTTACTACTTTTTTCAAAGCCAACGGGATGCCAGTGACTTTGCTGGACCTATAGCCGGTGGATATATGGTGCATTTGGCGACATATTGGCAAAAAGATTCACCCTTGACTGTTCCTGTATTTACCAATGCAGAAAAAGTCGAGATTTATTTAAATGGTAAAAAACTCGGTGAAGCTTTGTCTGAAAAAGAACCGAAACATTTGAAATATCCGCCGAAATTTTTTACCTTCCCGCAATTTGTTGCCGGGGAAATTAAAGCAGTGGCTTATGCAAAGGGTAAAAAAGTGGCAGAGCACAAGATAGTAACGCCGGGCGAAGCTGTTGCTTTACGATTGGAATTGGATAAATCTTCAATTCCCCCGCAAGCCGGTCGCAATGATGTTATTTTTGTTCGTGCAACGCTGTTGGATGCGGCAGGTAATAATTCGCGGCTTAATTCGGGTGAAGTTGAATTCAGCCTGGAAGGTGATGCACATATGTTATCGCCTGCTAAACTTTTGACTGAAAATGGAACTGCAACAAGTTTATTGCAATTGGGTTCTGATTTGAGCAAGATTAAAATTAAGGCGAAGTATAAAAATATTCACGCTGACGCCATTTCTCTGGATATCTGATTATCCTTGTTGTCCAGAGAGCGTTTGGCTCTCCGGACTCAATAGATGCAAAACCATCAATCTGTTATTCATCTTCATCAAAAAGTGTCTTTGGGTGCGGGCTATTTTGCTGCATTTTTTTTAGGGCAAGCCATTCCTGTTTTAGCTATTCCTCATTATCAAATGACGCTAGGTGTCAACCCGGCTCTGTTAGGGTTGTTAATGGCGGCCCCGCTTTTTATTGCCAGTTGTTTTGGTGTTTGGTTTGGTCATGCATCGGACAGATTCCATTCGCGTTATGGGCGAAGGCGTCCATTTATGTTTTTTGCATCTGTGATAACTGCTTTGAGTTATGGTTTTTTATGGACTCCCCCTGAAACAACCAACGAAACAGAATTGATGATTTATTTCGGTGGTTTGAGTTTGCTATTTCAGTTGGCCAGTGTGGTTTATTCGGTCTCGTTAAATAGTTTGGTTTATGAAAGTTCGTCGAATGTTCATGAGCGCACAGCGCTTATGGGCTTTACCGCTTATTTTATTAAAACAGGTTCACTTTGTTATCAATGGATTTATCCGCTTTCTGTGTTGAGTTTTGCCGGTATTGTTTTGGGGGTGGAAGGAGTAGGGTGGTTACTGGCAATAATTGTTTTTCTGTTAATGGGATTGTTACCTGTATTAGTCATAAAAGAGTCGCAATATCAGCAACCGGTTAACAGTGAATACTTATCTTTTTATCAAAGCTTAAAGATCACATTAAAAAATAAATCCATGCTTTTTATACTGACATTGACCTTGTTACAAATGGGTGGCTCCGCTTATGCGGCAACCATGGATTATTACTTGTTGGTTTATCAAGTATTTGCGGGTGATATTGCGCAGGGAGCGGTATTAAAAGGTGTACTTTCTACAGCCTATGCCGCCATGAGTATCCTGTCGGTTCCGCTCATTTTGAAATTGGTTAGCCGTTATGGACGACTTAACACGCTTTGCATAATTTATCTGGTGAACGCATTGGGTGGCGTCATAAAATGGTTTTTGTTTGTTCCCGGTATAGGTTTGTGGATCTTATTGGATGCAATACTTTGCGGTGCCATCTGGAGTGCGATGGTCATTCTTATTCCATCGATGATTTCAGAGTTGGCGCAGAATCAAGGCAAGCTGACACAACTCAATTGTGCAGGAATTTATTCTTCAATACACGGATGGATTTTAAGTTTGAGTGCAGTCATGGTTTTAATCTTCAGCGGTTTTACACTCAGTTGGATTGGCTTCGACGCAAATCTGGGTGGAAATCAACATGAGTCAACTCTGATGTGGATGCGATCTATTCTTGCGGCGGGTACTGTTATTTGCAGTTTGTTTGCATTATGTTGGGTAAAGCTATGGCAATCACGGCCTGATAATTATCAATTTGTTGGTTAATGTGTATGGTAACAATAAAAGATGTTGCGCGGGTTGCCGGTGTTTCTACTGCAACAGTATCGCGTGTGGTTCATGGTGGTGGGCAAGTAGGTGATGATTGTCGTGCGCGTGTTAAAAAAATAATTGAAGAGTTGGGATATAGACCCAATTCAAATGCACGTGCTCTGGTCAGTAAAACCAGTACCACATTGGGTGTAGTAACCCCCCGTTTATCAATGACATTTTTTGGTTGTTTGGCGGCAGGTGCAGAAATCGCAGCGCGTAAAAATAATTACAAATTGTTAATGAGTAACTCTCTGTATGAAACCAAAACAGAACTGGAAGCGATTGAATCACTGCGTGAGCATAGTTGCGATGCCATAGTTTTGCACAGTGAATATTCTGATGAAAAAACACTGATTGAATTATCGAAAAAAATTCCGGGATTGGTATTAATTAATCGTTTTATTCCAAAATTGGCTCATCGTTGTGTGTGGCTGGACAACCTTGCGGGCGCTCAGGAAATTACCCGTTATCTAATTCAGCGAGGTCACAAAGATATAGCGGTAGTGACCAGTGTTTATCAAAATAGTGACCCCGAACTTCGTGTTCAGGGAATTCGCAAGTCGATGCAAGAAGTCGGTTTGAGTTTAAATCCTGAGTTTATCGCAGAGTCAACGGCAAATCTGAAAGGAGGGGAAGACGCTGTACAACTGCTGCTCGATCGCGGCCTTAAATTCACCGCGGTCCTTGCTTATAACGATCTAATGGCGGTA
>CAZICR010000090.1:0-9726 GCA_964537795.1 uncultured Cellvibrionaceae bacterium
CTGGCACTTGCACAATTTCCATTTGAATGCCTAAATAGCGTTCTATACCTTTTGTCAGATTCCAATCTTTCGCGGTGACAAAACTGATCGCCAATCCCGATTGCCCAGCCCTGCCCGTGCGACCAATCCTGTGTAAGTACTCATCACCGGAATAGGCCATATCTATATTCACAACCAATTCGACAGATTCTATGTCCAACCCTCTCGCAGCAACATCAGTCGCCACTAATACCGTTGTTTTACTTTGGCGAAAACGATCCAGCGCTTTTTTTCGTTCATCCTGTGTAATTTCACCATGTAATAAACTCACAGCATGTCCCTGTCGTTTTAACAACCCGCTGAGCTCATCAACTCGCGCTCGGGTATTAGCGAAAACTATTGCTTTTTGATAGGGATAATTTTGCAAACAAGCCACTAACAATTTATCTTTATGAGGATTACCATCACTCAATACTATTTTGTGATCAATAGGATTGGGAATATCATCAATAATAATTTTTTCTGCTGTTTTATCGCTCATTACATCTTGAATTAATTGACGAAGATTTTTTTGTTCCAGTGTCGCCGAGAATAATAATGTTTGTTTTTCTGTTGAACACCGGGCAACAATTTTGACCAGATCCTCATGCAACCCCATATCCATCATTCGGTCGGCTTCATCCAGAATCAGAATTTCCAAACCAGAAAAATCCGTCGATTGGTGAGCGACATGCTCAGCCAACCTCCCGGGAGTCGCGACAATAATTTCAGGATTTTTGCGCAGCAAGGCCTTTTGATATTTCAGTTCTTCACCACCGCAAATCATGCCGATTTTTAAAGAAGTATATTTCAATAATTCCTGGGCATTTTTTACAATCTGGCGAGCCAATTCACGAGTCGGAGTCAAAATTAACACACGAGTACTTAGTGGACTGGAGCTGATCTCCGTCAGAATTCGCGATATGGATGGCAACAAAAAAGCTGCTGTTTTACCGCTACCCGTTTTGGATTGAACCAATAGATCTTTTCCTTCCAACGCCAGTGGAATCGCTTTTTCCTGAACCTGGGTAGCCATGGTGTAGCCTAATTCATTGATCGCGCGCAATATTTGCGGGTTATCCAATAATTCAGCAAATTGCGGGTTAGTCATGCGAATTCCTCGATCTGAACCAATCATATTTTGATAAACTGCCGACATTATAGAGTTTTCCCGAACAACTTACCTGACGAAAAACTATCATGAGAATTATGCTGGCTCCTATGGAGGGAGTTGTCGAACATCACGTTCGCGCGATTTTATCGAATATTGGTGGATTGGATGGCTGTGTTACGGAATTTATTCGTGTCACTGATCAGAAATTACCCTACAAAATTTTTTATAAATTCGCACAAGAACTGGAAACCGACTGCAAAACACCATCAGGCACTCCAGTAAAAGTCCAATTGTTGGGAAGCAATCCTGATTTTATGGGATTAAATGCGAGCGAATTAGTCAGATACGGAGCCAAATCGATTGACTTGAATTTTGGTTGCCCAGCCAAAACCGTAAATTCCCACGAAGGCGGCGCTTGTTTACTGCAAACACCTGAACGTGTTTATACAATTGTAAAAGCGGTGCGCGATGCAGTCCCTGCAGAAATTCCGGTATCCGCCAAAATTCGTCTGGGATATCTGGATAGAAGCACTTATCTGGAAAATGCCGATGCAGTGGAGCAAGCTGGCGCACAGGAACTCACTGTTCATGCAAGATCAAAAGCTGACGGTTATAAACCCCCCGCCTATTGGCACTACATTGCGGATATTCGCGCCCGTTTATCCATTAATGTTGTAGCCAATGGTGAAATTTGGTCGGTTGCAGATTACTTTCGTTGCCGCGAAGAATCCCAATGCGATGACGTGATGTTAGGCCGCGGGTTAATTGCACAACCTGATCTGGCAAAACAAATTCGGTGCGCTTTGAATAATGAAAATTACACCCCGCTTTCCTGGTTGGAAATTTGTCAGATGCTATTTGATTATTATCGAAGTACTACGCCGCTTTATCACGAAAAAAATTGCGGCAATCGGATAAAGCAATGGTTGATGTATCTCAGCCGAAATTATCCGGAAGCCAACATATTTTTTGAGTTGATTAAACGAAAAAGCCTGCCCAATGAAATCGAGCAGGCTTTTCAGGAACAATTTGATTTTTTGTTAAGACATAAATAAAACTATCAGCAACCTTAATCAAGCAAACTATCAAAAGCTCCTGCCAACTCTTTGGTTTCATCAATACGCTCTAACATTTTGACCAAATTAATCCCCAAGCGGGTTGCCAATTCATTGGGAAACCCCGCTAATAATGCGGCGTCATCACCTTTTTCATTCATATGGACTATGTAATCCGCAATATTGATCAGTGCTGCAAAACGCGAAATTGGATCTACCGCCAAAGGATTTAATTGATGGCGAATTCCATCAACAATGGATTGTGGAAATTTCCAACGATTAGCCAATTCAGCGCCTGCTTCCGGGTAATTAAATCCCAATACATTTTTTTCTATCTCGGAATTTCTTGCGCCCTTATCAACTATCTTTTGAATCTCTTTGCATTCATTCGGCAATAAAATATGAATCAGTAATTCACCGATATTATGAATCATGCCGCAAGTAAAGGTAGTTTCAGGATCATCGTGGGAAAACCGTGCCATCCATTTGGCAGTACTGGCAACAGCAAAACTGTCATGCCAAAACTTCTTGATATCAAAACCTTCAGGTGCTTTAAACGCACCGGTCATTCCCGAAGCCAACACTAAGGTTCTGACTGCATTGAACCCCAACAAAAAAACCGCATCACTGACAGTGCCTACTTTGCGATTTCCACCATAATGTGCCGAGTTAGCTGCACGTAACACCTTGGCAGTTAATACCTGGTCACTACTGATTTTCTTGGCAATCTCATCATTCGCAACGGCTTCTTTGCCGAAACTTTCAATTAATTCCTGTACGACCTTGGGTACATTGGGCAATTTTTGAGCATTATCGATTAATTCTTGTATCTTCACAGTAGCCTCACTTATATCCACAAAATTCTCTTGCCGAAACCTTTAACCCAAGTCATCAGCTGTTGTTATTGGTATAGCAAAGAAACAAAAGTTAGCAATGAAGTTATAAAAGGAAGCAGGAGCTTTTACAGAATTTATATAGTTATTTAAGAAAGGTGAGCAAAAAACGAAAATAAAAAAGCCTGTCAACTTGACAGGCTTGATATATGGCGCACTCAGGAGGATTCGAACCTCCGACCGCTCGGTTCGTAGCCGAGTACTCTATCCAGCTGAGCTACGAGTGCGTTGTAATGGCGCGCATTCTATTGACGCCCTCTTACTTCGTCAAGCATTTTTTGATTTTTCTTTTGTGAAATTTCAAAATAATGCTTTAAAAATCAACGATGTACGAAAACCGATCAAATTGAGTGTATATCGAACCACATACAAGAACGCGACTTAATTTTTCATTTGTCATTTAAAAATGGCGGTGAGAGAGGGAGTCGAACCCTCGATACCTTGCGGTATACACACTTTCCAGGCGTGCTCCTTCGGCCACTCGGACACCTCACCAGTACAACAAAACTCTTTTCGGGCGCTGCCCGAAAGGGGCGCTAATTTACACAAGGCACAGTGTTAACGCAACGCGATTAGCTCCAATAACTGAAAAAATCTGACACTGATTTCAATTTAGCTTCACCCAAAGGTTGAACCGGTGTACCTATGTACAAAAAACCAATAATTTGTTCGCCAGCAACCAATCCGAGTTGAGCAGCTACCTGAGAATTCGATGCCATCTCTCCCGTGCGCCATACAGCGCCATAACCGGTTGCATAAACAGCATTGAGAATATTTTGAGCTGCTGCCGCCGCCGAATAAAGTTGCTCATGCAAGGGAATTTTCGGATGTTCCTGAGTTTTTGCTATGACAATTATGATCAAAGGGGCCCTTAGGGGGAGCGATAAAAATCGCTTCTGCTCTTCATCTGTCATTTCGGGTTTAGCGCATTTCGCAGCTTCCAAAAATACTTTACCCAATTTCACCAAGGCTTCATCCCTGACACACAAAAAACGCCAGGGCATCAAATTGCCATGATCGGCTGCACGCATTGCGACTTGAATATAGGATCGACACAAATCTTCATCCGGTGCCGGAGCTTGTAATCTTCCAACCGACACACGTTTTTTAAGCATCTCTAATGTATTCATAACACCTCTGGAAAGAATTCGTGGAAACTGGTGATACTGGCAAACCTATACCATACTTTGTAGTATTTTCCGCTTGGACAGGTTGATAATGCTGGTCTCTAATAGCCTTTTGATAGTTGCAGTCGAATTGTACCTGTTACTAGTGATCGGTGTATTGGTACTTTTCTTTTATTCACGCAAGCAAAAAAAACTTATCTCTCGCCAACAACAAAAACTTTTGGAAGCAATTAAGGAAATCCGTGCAACTAATAGTCAACCAATCAAACCTCTGATTGAAAAAGGATATAAATTTCACATTAATCAACAACTGGAAACAACCCAGAAACATTTCAATAACATAAACCCTACTGGCGATATAGCAGCCTCACAACCGGGTGATGCTGATATAGAACAGCAAATTCTGGCGTTGCGCTATGCATTTTTAAGATCAGAAGAACTGGGTACGACTGAAGATATTGGCAGTAATAAATATTGGAGCATTTTTCAACAAACGCTTGAACCCTTACTCCAGAAATCAGATTCAAATTTAACTGATGAGCTTGAAATTTATAAAAAACGCGTCGAAAATCTGGAAAAATTTAAAAAGCTGTTTTTTGAGCTGGAAGCCCAATGGAATAACGCCCATAATAATTCAAAAAATTATCATGCCCAGTTGCTGGCCATTTCAGACCAGGTACTGGACCCGGAAGCCTATGCATTGTTACTGCAGAATTATCAGGGAAGCTTTGGACAATTTTCACAAGCTGTCCAACAAACAGCCAATCTGGTTAATGATCATGACCCAAAAACTATAAATATTATTCGTCAGGATCCAAGAGCAGCCGAAGAAATTGTCAAATTACGCAATGTAGCCGCAGATCAATACCGTGTAATTAATAACTTGCAACGTAAATTGGAAGAAGCGACCACAGACGCTGAAAAGTCTTTGGTCATTAAAGAACTGGAACAACAATTACAACGCCAGATTCGATTTGTACAGGAATCCGATACCTGTGTGCAATTACTTGAAGATGAATTAATAAAAGCCAATGAAAAAATAATGGAGCAAGAACACTTAATCGATAATGTTCAACAAATAGATGAAGAAAATAGTCAAATTAAAGATACTCTCCATAGCTTTACTATGGAAAGCCGTGACTTATTGGCAAGGATGGAGTCGTTGGAAGAAGAAAATCTACAGCTAAAAGAACAGCTGAAATCATCGACTGGTAACAATATAAATTCAGACTCAAAAGATTCTCAACGTGCGCTCCTCGAACTGCAAAAACAATATGCAGAATTGGAAGAAAAGTATCTTGCATTGAAACTGAAATAATCGACTAGACTGAATCAGTGGTCTTTCGGAAAATTTTGTGATTGAGCTCCAGCGATTAACGCTCTCTGGACTCAATAAATTAACAATCAACAAGGTTATTTATGGCCAAGCCTGAAGATACAACATTGGATGCTGATATTCCGCCAATTCATACGGAAAGTCCTACACAACAATATTATTTCAGAGCACTTATGTGCTTTGCCGCAGCGGGAACTCTCGCATCATTTATTCAATGGGAAAAACCAAACCCTCTCTTCTCTTTCATTATGGTGTTTTTACTGGTTTACGCCTACGGAACCTATTACGTCACGCGCAAGTGGAGCCAGGAACGTATTATCAAGGTTGCCCGCTGGCTAACCTATTTCGATGCATTTTTGATTGGTCTGGTACTCGGCCTTGTTAATTTCAGCATTTTGCCCTGCATAATGTTTTTGACCATGATTCAATTCAACGCGCTGATTATGGGTGGCGCAAGAAAACTAATGGAAGACAATACCGCGTTCGCACTAGGAATTTTATTGAGCTTTGTGATTCATCGACCGCAACTTGTATTGTCCGGAACTATTGAAATCAGCGCAGCCAGTTTGATCGGTGTGGCAACTTATTTTTTGGTCTATGCCATTTATATGCACCAACGCTTTCATCGACTGGTATTACAACAACAAAAATTGGAGAACGAACAAAAATGGCACAAAATCCGTGCCTATAAACTATCGCGTTACTTACCACCCAGCGTATGGCAAGCGATAAATCGCGGTGATGATAAAAATCTTCAAGCTGAGCGAAAACGCATCAGCATTTTCTTTTCCGACATTAAAGACTTCAGTCAACTGGCTGAAGAAATGGAAGCCGAAGCATTAACCGAATTGCTTAATAAATATTTAACGGAAATGTCAAAAATTGTGGGGCATTTTGGTGGGACCATCGATAAATTTATGGGCGATGGCATGATGGTATTGTTTGGTGATGCCAACAGCAAAGGCGTTAAAGAAGATGCAACCGCTTGTGTTGCCATGTCGATTGCAATGAAAAAACGCATCAAATCATTACAACAGGAATGGTTTAGTCAAGGAATCAAAAAGCCTTTGCAAATTCGCATGGGGATCAATACCGGTTATTGTACTGTGGGCACTTTTGGTACAGCCAATCATTTGGATTACACAGTTCTTGGCACCCAGGTAAATTTGGCCAGCCGTTTGGAAACAGCGGCTGAACCCGATGAAATTTTAATTTCCCATGAAACTTGGTCACTGGTTAAAGACACAATTATGTGCCGCGACAAAGGTGAAATTAACGTTAAAGGATTTTCACTACCAGTTAAGGTGTATCAAGTGGCCGATTTACGTAAGGAGATGGGAAAAAACCAAAGTTATTTCGAAGACAGGGCTGATGGTTTTTCCATGTATCTGGATTTGGATAAAGTTAAAAATTACGATAAGCAACGTTTGATTGAATCACTTGAAAAGGTCGCTGCGCGTTTGAAAGATAAAGTGATCATGTAACGGTGAATTTATTATTGCCGAATCAAACGCTTGCTACTGATATCAACATTTTTTTCACTGGAACGATAAGGATTGATATCCAAACCACCCCTACGGGTGTAACGCGCGTAAACAGTCAACATCTGTGGTTTACATCGCTGTTGGATATCACAAAAAATCCGCTCCACACAATGCTCGTGAAAATCCTGATGTTCGCGAAATGAAATGATGTAGGTCAGTAATTTTTCACGATGTATTTTTGAACCCGAGTATGAAATCACCAGACTAGCCCAATCCGGTTGACCAGTTACAGGGCAATTGGTTTTAAGCAAATGGCTGTATAAGGTTTCTGAAATAATTTCAGTTGGATCACTGACCAACAATTCCGGTGCTGGATGATATTGCGTAATATCTATATCAATTTCATCCAGACAAACACCACTTATTGATTCAATACTATGCAAAGAAGATTGATTCAATGAATATAAATTCACAACAACTGTTTCTTTTACCAATCTGGATAAATCGTTTTCCAAACACTGTTTTACTTCATCGAATGATGCAAATCTTGTTTGATTAAATGAATTCAAATACAACTTGAATGATTTTGACTCAACCATAAATTGACTGTAACAAGGAAAGCTGAATTCACCGACAGCGACAACTGGTTTACCGTTTGGATTTAACCAGGAAAGTTCGTAAGCCGTCCAAATATCGACGCCTGAAAATGGTAAATCATCTTTTATACCTAATAATACTCTTGAAGCTTTACGCTCAATAGGGAAAAGTAATTCCGGTGAATAACTTGAAGGATAAAGAGTTATCTGCCCCAATGGATTTTCATGTTTGATCATAAATCAATTAACTCCGTAAACCCTTGGCTTTTTCTACGACGATTAAACTCACCCAAAATAAAATCCCTACTCCGGCAAACAAACTCACAAAAGCAATCATCAGGCTGGTATCTGTCACCCCCAGAATACCAAAACGAAATGCGTTAACCATATGCAAAATCGGATTGGCTAATGACACAGCTTGCCAAAAATCCGGTAATAAATTAATTGAATAAAACACACCACCCAGATAAGTCAGCGGCGTTAATACAAAGGTAGGGATAATTGAAATATCATCAAAAGATTTGGCATAAACTGCATTAATAAAACCCGCCAGAGAAAATAAACTGGCAGTCAGGAATATCACCGAGAATGTGATAAACCCATGTGAAATACTCAGCTTGGTAAATATCAAAGCCAACAAGGTTACAATCAAGCCAACAGCTAAACCGCGCGCAACACCACCCATTACATAACCCAACACGATAATATAATTAGGAGTAGGTGACACCAAAACTTCATCAATACTGCGCTGGAACTTTGCACTGAAAAAAGATGATGATACGTTTGCATAAGCATTAGTGATAACCGCCATCATAATTAACCCGGGCGCCACAAACTCACTGTAACTAAAACCTGACATTTCGCCAATTTGACTGCCAATCAGATGACCAAAAATAACGAAGTACAACGCCATGGTAATTGCAGGAGGCAATAATGTTTGAATCCAGATGCGAGTGAAGCGTCGAATTTCCTTAATCAAAATAGTATTAAATGCGATCCATTGTTCATTAAACGGCATGACTGGCTCCTTGTTTGTTGGCTTGCACTAATGACACAAACAATTCTTCCAAACGGTTGGATTTATTACGCATACTGGTGATAGTAATTTGTTGGTCGTTTAATAATTGAAAAACCTGATTGAGATTTTGGCCTTTTACCAAGTCCACTTCGATTGAGTGGCTATCAACCAAACGACAAGTGAATCCAGGTAAATCAGGTAATTGAGCAAAATGCGTGCTGTCAAATATAAAAGTTTCTTTATTCAATTGTTGCAATAAGTGTTTGATGCTGGTGTTGTGAATAATTTCACCACCATCAATAATCGCAATTTGCCGGCAAAGATTTTCTGCTTCTTCAAGATAATGTGTAGTCAAAATAATGGTGGTTCCTGCATCATTAATTTCACGCAGAAATTCCCACATACCCCGACGCAGTTCAATATCAACGCCAGCGGTAGGCTCATCCAAAATTAATAATTTCGGCTGATGCACCAAGGCCCGTGCAATCATTAATCGACGCTTCATACCGCCGGATAACATACGCGCAGGTGTACGGCGTTTGTCCAGTAAATCCAGTTTACCCAAATAGTATTCGACGCGCGGTTTGGCTTGTTTGGCAGGCAACCCGTAGTAACCTGCTTGTTGAATTAAAATATCTTCCACTTTTTCAAACAGATTAAAATTAAATTCTTGTGGCACTACGCCTAAAAAATTTTTCGCGGCAGAAAAGTTTTGGTCTATATCGACATCAAAAATTTTTACGCTTCCCGATGTTTTTCTGACCAATGAACTGATAATACCGATAGTGGTAGATTTACCTGCACCGTTGGGACCTAACAAGGCAAAAAAATTTCCCTGATTGACATCCAGTGAAATTCCTTTCAAAGCTTCAAATTGATTGGCGTAGGATTTACGCAAGTCACGAATAGATAGGGCAGCAACCATAGATCCTCCAAAACAAGAGACGGGACTATAAACACTTGACTGTTTTCTGCCAATAATAAAAAGAAACGACCCGTGACTAAAATTCTTCACAGATCAAGAAAGATAATGATGAAATCTACTGGAAATTGGAGCGGGAAACGAGACTCGAACTCGCGACCCT
>CAZICR010000091.1:0-9688 GCA_964537795.1 uncultured Cellvibrionaceae bacterium
ACGCTATGGCCTTATTACCGATACTTGAATTCCCAGACCCTCGTCTGCGCACTATTGCTAAACCTGTTGTGCAGGTGGATGACTCCATTCGTCAGCTTGTGAAAGATATGTTTGAAACTATGTATGAAGCACCTGGTATAGGCTTGGCTGCAACCCAGGTGAATGTGCACAAGCGTGTGGTGGTGATTGATGTCAGTGAAGAAAAAAATCAACCCCAGGTGTTTATCAATCCGGAAGTTGAAGTGCTGGATGACACCAGTTGTGAATATGATGAAGGTTGTTTATCGGTGCCAGGTTTTTATGAAACAGTGATTCGTCCTGCCAAAATTCGTGTGAAAGCAGTTAACGAAAAGGGTGAAGCGTTTGTTCTGGAACCCGAGGGTTTGTTAGCGACCTGTATTCAACATGAGCTTGATCATTTGAATGGAAAATTATTTGTTGATCATATATCGCCATTCAAACGCACTCGCATTCGCAGCAAGCTTGAGAAAAAACACAAGGCCGAAAAATAAATGCCGCTGAAGATTATTTTTGCGGGCACACCGGAATTCGCCGCCGCGCATTTAACCTCACTGCTGAAAACTGAACATCAAGTGATTGCTGTTTATACTCAGCCTGATCGTCCCGCCGGCCGCGGAAAAAAATTAACCGCCAGTCCTGTTAAAGAAATTGCTCTTGCACACGACATTCCTGTTTATCAACCACTGAATTTTAAAACCGAAGATGCGCAAAATGAATTTATCAATTTGCAAGCAGATTTAATGGTGGTGGTGGCTTACGGATTAATTTTACCGAAAATCATTTTGGATGCACCGCGTCTCGGTTGCATCAATGTTCACGCATCGATTCTGCCACGCTGGCGAGGCGCCGCGCCGATTCAGCGTGCAATTGAAGCGGGTGATTCACAAACCGGCGTCACCATTATGCAAATGGATGTCGGTTTGGATACGGGCGATATGCTGTTAAAAACCGAATGTACAATTACTGTAAATGATACTGGCGGCAGTTTGCATGACAAATTAATCGCGATTGGCTCGCCGGCTTTAATTCAAGCATTGGATTTAATTGAAGCACAAAAAATTCAACCGCAAAAACAACCCAAAGCCGGTGTCACCTACGCATCTAAATTAAACAAAGAGGAAGCGGCGTTAAATTGGAATTTATCCGCAGCGGAATTGGAGCGAAAAATTCGCGCATTTAATCCTTTTCCGGTTGCGCATAGTAAAATGTCTGGCGCGCGTGATGATCAACGCTTTCGCGTCTGGCGCGCATCGGTAGTGAACGAAAATTCTTCACATAAACCCGGCACTATTTTTCGTATTGATGCCGATGGGCTTTATGTTCGTTGCAACAGCAGTTCGTTACGATTGGAAGAATTGCAATTGGCTGGAAAAAAATCCATGTCAGTGGCCGAAATTTTGCGCGGTCATCCGGATTTATTTCAACAGGGTGATCAGCTGGAGATTCCGGTTTGATTCCGGTCAGGCTTGCCGCTACACAGGTATTGAATCAACTGTTGCGGGGTCAGGGTTCACTCTCCAGTTTAATGGGGCCAGCACAAATACAAGTTGCTGATCAAGACAAGCCTCTATTGCAGGAATTATGTTTTGGTACTTGTCGTTATCATCCGCAATTAACTGTTTTCAGCGAATTATTATTAGATAAACCCCTGCGTAATAAAGACAGTGATGTCCAAGCATTAATTTTGCTAGGGCTTTATCAATTAATTCACACGCGCATTCCTGATCACGCAGCGATTAGCGCTACGGTAGAGGTGACACGTTCATTAAAAAAGGAATGGGCGAGCAAATTGGTGAATGGTGTCTTGCGGCAATTTCAACGTGATAAAGAATCATTGGAGAAAACTGCAGCACAACAAAAAATTTTTCAAAGCAATCATCCGCAATGGCTGGAGGGCATGCTCAGCAAATACTGGCCGCAGCAATGGCCGGAGATTATTCAAGCCAACCAATCGCATCCACCTTTTTGTTTAAGAATCAATATCCAAAAAATTTCCCGTGATGAATATATCGCTTTGCTTGCAGAATTAAATATTCACGCATCGCCAACCAGTTTTAGTCCTTATGGAATTCGTTTGGAGAGCCCCTGCAATCCCAATACGCTTCCTTTGTTTGCAGAAGGCCTGATTAGTGTTCAGGATGAGTCTGCACAGCTCAGTGCCGATTTATTAAATCTTGAAGCAGGTTTGCGAGTGTTGGATGCCTGCTGTGCGCCCGGCGGAAAAACCGGTCATTTGTTGGAGTCGCAACCTGATTTAAACGTTACTGCGTTGGATTTGGAGGAAAGGCGTTTGCAGCGCGTGCGTGAAAATTTACAACGATTAAATCTTCAGGCAGACATTATTTGTGGCGATGGAACACAACCTGAAGCTTGGTGGAATGGTGAACAATTTGATCGCATCTTATTGGATGCACCCTGTTCTGCTACTGGTATAATTCGTCGACACCCCGATATCAAAATTCTCCGCCAACCCGACGACATCAGCAAAATGGCTGACATTCAAATCACTCTCTTGCAAAAACTCTGGCCATTATTAAAACCCAAAGGCACTTTGCTTTATGCAACCTGTTCCATAATGCCAAAAGAAAATACCAAAATTATCGAACAGTTTTTAAAGCAACAGGCGGATGCGATAGAAGATAAAATAATTGCAAGCTGGGGCTTGGAACAAACCTGCGGCAGACAATTGCTACCACAGGTTGACGGCTATGATGGATTTTATTACGCAAAATTAATTAGAAATTAATTACAGTGGTAAATATTTTTTCAGGAAGTTTTCCATAGCTTCGAAAGTTTGTTTTCGGTCCGGTAAATAATCCAGATTGTGAGTGCCATTTTCCAATTCAATGTACTCATAGGATTTCCCTTCGTCTTTTAGCGCCTCTGCCATAATTCGGCTTTGCGTAACCGGCACAACGGTATCGTCTTTTCCATGAATTAACAGAATCGGTATTTTTACTTTTTCAGCCATGCGAACAGGTGAAGTTTTTTTCAGCTGGCTTGAATCGTCACCAAACTGTTTTTGTACTACTTCGGAATTCACAAAGTTACGATAACTGTTACGCATTCTTAAAAGATCTGAAATACCTGCAAAGCTGATTGAGCACTGAAATAAATCTGGCGTTTTGGTGGCGCCCATTAATGCTGCATAACCACCATAACTGGCGCCTGCAATACATACTTTTTTGGGGTCTGTAATTTTTTTGTCAATCAAATATTTGACGGCATCTTCAAGATCGTCTTGCATTTCCAAGCCATAACCACCAACAGCTCGCATCATGAAATCATGCCCATAACCTGACGACCCCCTGAAGTTCGGTTGAAAAACAACATATCCACGATTCGCAAAAAATGTTGAGAACATATCAAAATCCAAGCCGTCACTGCTCATGGGGCCACCGTGTGGAAAAATAATCGTGGCAGAAGGCTGGCTTGCAAAATTTTTTGGCAATGATAGAAATCCGTCCAATTCCAATCCGTCGCGTGCTTTGTATCTACGTAATTCTTTTTCAATCAACACATCTTCCGTTAATTGCGGGTAAGCACTGGCAATATGGTGCAAAGTTTTTTTGTCTCGATCTCCAAAATAATAAGTGCCCGGATTGGTGCTATTGGAACTGTATAAAATATATTTTCTGGCATCATCGCTCATGCTGATGATGTAGTTGTCTGTGTCCGGCATTGCCTTATCTATGCCCGCCTGAAATGCCTGAAATTCTTTGTTCCAGAAAATACTTTTTGAGCTGCCATCACTGTAATAGAGACCAACAACTTCTTTAAGAGCGGTTGAGTAAATTAAACGACCGCTGATATCGTAATTTTTGTTACTCAGAATCAATTCTTTTGGAAATCCGGGCTTGGATAAATCAACTTTAAATAAGGCTTGGCGTCCTTGATGGTCAGAAAAAATAAATAACTCATTCGAATTGCTGCCGAATCCGGCGATACTAATGCTGGGTTCATCCAGTACTGTATATTGCCAGGCGGTTGTCCATTCTTCAGTTTTGGAATCCAAAATTTTGTAGGTGACTGTACGTTTTTTTTCGTTATAGGCCTCACCAACACGAACTACACCTTCACGGTCAGCGTACCAGGATCTAACACTGTTGGATGATTTTTTGAATCGGGACATTCTTCCGTTGTTCACATTTACCTTGTAAACAGTTTGATGCAAAGGAACTTCACGATCGACACTTACCAACACATGATCTGGGTCATCGTGCATAAAACTGATCACATTATCCTGAAACTGGCTTACCCAGTCAGCGTCTTCGTCAGGTTTAATAAGCGTGATAAGTTTTGAATCTTTTTTCGCATCTTTTGCCAGCAAACGACTTTGCATGTACCTGGTGCCATCGAGCATTCGACTGTCGAATCGCGCACTCATCAAAAGGCGATCATTATTTGCCCATGTTACCCAGCTGAAATTGAATTGCTTGTTATCTGTTTTGGCTGGATAAAAAGTTTTATTTGTGTCCAGCTCTACCACCATAATAACAGTATCGCCGCCAATATTTCTCAATGCCAGAATATGGGTGCCATCGGGGGATAATTCCAAGTCCTGTATCGCGACATCATTATAAAAAGCTTCCAAGGGAAGAAGAGTGTGTTTGCTTTCTTCAGCAGCATCTGTTGCTGTACTGAGACACAGAATCAGTAGCAAATAAAAAATGTTAATGTAACCATGGTTGAAATGTTTGGAGTGGGATCCTGAATACATTATAAAAATTCCTCAATGTGTTTTCTTTTTTTAAAAGACAATAAATTCAGATATTGCCGAACCAGCATGATAAATTCCCAATAAAAAATCAATTGGATTCTGATTCGATAGTCTTATATTTTTTGAAAGTGACGCTAATATAATTAATCCAACGCCAATTACTATTTTGTGCCAGATAGCAGGCAATCCTGTGATTTTTTTGCCCTGTATATAAATAAGCTGTAATTGATTAATAAAATGCCTGAAAATAGAGTCTGTGCTTCTTGCGCAGGCAGGGTTGGGCGCCCATAATCTCGCCCATTATTAAGTGGTTGAAATGCTATTTCTGATTGCTGATCGATAAAGGTCTTTTCATGAAAATTATTATTTTGGGAGCGGGACAAGTCGGGGGAAGTTTGGCGGAACATTTGGCCAGTGAATCCAATGACATTACAGTGGTGGATACTGATGAAGCGCGTTTGCGTGAATTGCGGGACCGTTTGGATATTGGTGTGGTCGCAGGCCCTGCGGCGCATCCGGATATTTTGATTCAGGCGGGTATTGAAGACGCGGATATGTTGGTGGCGGTCACCAGTGATGATGAAATTAATATGGTGGCTTGCCAGGTCGCTTATTGTTTATTTAAAACGCCAACAAAAATTGCGCGGGTGCGTGCAACTTCTTATCAAAACCATCATCAACTTTTTGATTCGGGTGCAATACCTGTTGACGTTATTATCAGCCCCGAGCAATTGGTTTCAGAATATATTTATCGATTAATTGAGCAGCCAGGTGCATTACAAGTGTTGGATTTTGCCGATGGAAAAGTGCAATTGGTTGCGGTCAAGGCGTATCACGGTGGGCCATTGGTTGGACAAGAGTTACGTTTTTTACGCGAACATATGCCATCGGTGGATACGCGTGTCGCCGCAATTTATCGTCGGAATCGAGCTATAGTTCCCACTGGCTCAACCGTCATTGAAGCAGATGATGAAGTATTTTTTATTGCAACACGTGCTGATATTCGCGCAGTGATGAGCGAGTTGCGTCGATTGGAAGTGGCTTATAAGCGCATCACAATTGCAGGTGGTGGCAATATTGGCTTGCGTTTGGCAAAGATGTTAGAAAATCGCTACAAGGTTCGTGTGATCGAATACAACAAACAGCGATGCATTAAATTATCAGAGCAGCTTGAGCGTGCAATTGTTCTTGAAGGCAGCGCATCGGATAAAGCTCTATTGATGGAAGAAGGAATTGAAGATACTGATGTTTTTCTGGCGCTTACCAATGACGATGAAGCTAATATTATGTCGTCGATGTTGGCGAAAAGATTGGGCGCACGTAAAGTGATGACGCTGATTAACAATCCGGCTTATGTTGATGTGGTGCAGGGTGGTGATATTGATATTGCGATTTCTCCGCAAACTACTACCATCGGCAGTTTGCTTACCCATGTGCGTCGCGGTGATATTGTAAACGTACACTCATTGCGTCGTGGTGCAGCAGAGGCGATTGAAATTATTGCGCATGGCGATTCAAAATCGTCAAAAGTGGTTGGTAAAGCGCTTGAGGATATAGATCTGCCTGAAGGTGCAAACATTGGTGCGATTGTTCGCGCGGGTGCAAAATCCAGTGAAGTATTAATTGCACATGACAATTTGGTTGTACAAAGTGGAGATCATTTGATTATTTTCCTGTTACAGAAAAAACATATTCGCGATATAGAAAAATTATTTCAAGTTGGCTTTAGTTTCTTTTAATAACCAATGTAACCGAGCGTTCAGCAATGGAAGATAAAACCCGATTAACTCCACCGACCGAGATGCCTACAGAGCTTGCAACCAGAATCCTGGAGCCGCAAGAAAAAACGCGTGTTAATCCTTCTGTGAAACCGGGAAATCCTGATAACAATAAAGAAAGATTTTTACTGATTGGCGACAAAATCAAACAGCGTTTTATTTTAGACAGTTTGTTGGGTGAAGGTGGCATGGGTGCTGTTTATCGCGCATTGGATTTGCGCAAACAGGAAGCAGGTGATCCACAGCCTTATGTTGCTATAAAAATTTTGGGCGATGCTTTTAAACGGCACCCACGCGCATTAATTACCTTGCAGCGTGAAGCTAAAAAAACCCAACAACTGGCACACCCCAATATAGTGACAGTTTATGATTTTGACCGTGATGATGATTTAATTTATCTCACCATGGAGGAACTTAAGGGGCAGCCCCTGAGTGATTTTCTGAAACATAAAGAAAAGATTGCAGCCTTAAGCTTTAAAGAAAAAACACAGTTTATTTTGCAGATTGCACAAGCGCTGACCTATGCACATGCAAAAGGATTGATTCATTCTGATTTAAAACCAGCCAATATTTTTGTTACTACTGAAGGTACGATTAAGGTGTTGGATTTTGGCATTGCCAGAGCTGCCAATCAGGAAGGTTATCAGGATAATTTTGATGCGGGTGAATTGGGAGCATTAACTTATTCCTACGCAAGTCTGGAGATGTTGAATTCGGAATCACCTCATCCCAGCGATGATATTTATGCCCTGGGCATAATCGCCTGCCAGATTTTCGGTGGCAACCATCCTTACGGTGACAAGCCTGCCAATATTGCTTTGAAAGAAAAGCTCTATCCGGATGTCCCTGCGGTTGGTAATGTGTTGTTGCGACGCCTGTTATTGAGATCAGTTGCCTTGCGTCGTCGTGACCGCGTTGCTGATTCGAAATCTTTTCTCAACGGTTTTTATCGTGCAATTAAAGCGCCGCGCAGAATTTTAATAGGCATAAGCCTGATTTTAATTATGGGTATCGCCAATTATTTTTATGTACAAACCATTCAAGTAGAAGAAGTTCCATTTGACACGCTGACTCTTGACCAACAACAACAATTTAAACAATTGATTAGCGAAGGCAATATGGCTTTGTCAGTAGGTGATTTGGAAGGCGCAACTCACAATGCCAATCAGGCGTTTACATTGCATCAAACCCATGCGGATCTCAAAAAGCTAACAAACAAAATACGCAGTATCATTCAAGAAAATTTTGAAAAAGCTGAAACCGATGAAGAAAAAGAATTTTTCAATGCACAATTACAGGCATTAAAACAACATCCAGCGTTTGCTAAAGAAGATGATTGATTAATCAAACTGTTGGGTAAGTTATTAGGTGTTCATAAATGAGCGAGTCTTTTGAAAGCTGTCTTGCTGATTACTCTCCCATTCTTGTGGAGTTGGCAGCAATCATTTGTGCCAATTATGTAGTTGGCACATTTGAAAATGCCGAAGAAGAATTTATATCCTCTAATAAATCATCAGAAAATTGGTTTCTTGTCGGAAAAAGTGGTCGATTAATAGTTACTTTCGAACAATATGAAGGCTATTATTTTTCTGAATTCATTGCTGTTGGCAGCAGTTTTCAAAAAGGTAAAGAGCTAATTCGTAGTACCTATTTGGCTCAAGGTGGTAATCCAGATGTGCCATAGTTTTTTTGCGGCGGCAAAATTAAATGGAGTGTGTTGTGTATAAATTATTTTACTATCCAAGGAATGCTAGTTGGGCGCCTCATCTCTTGCTTGCCGAAATGGGGGTGGATTTTGAATTGGTACTTGTTGATAGAAAATCAAACGAACAGAAGTCTTCAGAATATCTTTTGCTAAACCCAACAGGGCGTATTCCAACGCTTTCTGATAACGGCACTGTCATCTTTGAAAGTGCAGCTATTTGCTTATATCTTTGCGAAAAACATCTTGAGCTGCCCCTGCTACCGGTTGTTGGTAGCCCAGAACGAGCAAAGTTCTATCAGTGGCTATTCTATTTAAACTCGACAGTACAGCCTGAGTTAATGGTGTACTTTTACCCACAAAAGCACACAAACGGTGAAGAAACTAAAAATATAGTTATTGCTCAGGAAGCTCGAATAACTGAAATGTTTTCACTAATTGATAATGAGCTTCAGGGTAAAGAGTTTTTGGTTGGTTCAAGTATCACTGCTTGTGACTACTTTTTGTTTATGTTGGCTCACTGGGCCAGTGGTTTTTCACATCCTCCACTATCGTTTAATAACTTGGGTAGGTATTTGCGTAATATTGCCAAACGTGAAGCTGTAGTTTCAGTTTGCGAAAAAGAAGGAACCAGCTTGGAAATGTACAAGTAAAAATCTATTCAAATTATTGCAACACGTGCAGCTTGAGTTCTGAAAGCGAAAGAGTTGAAGAGAATTCCTTGTGTTAAGCCATACCTTGATAAACTCAGGCTTACTCATTTTAAAATGAGTCCGCAACTTTATGAGCAAGTTTTAATTCAAGCGGGTGAAAATGTTGAAACAAAAAAGTTTAATTTTAGAATCTAAAAATATTAAACAAACGATTAAGGTAGAAACAAAAAAGTGCCTCGTTTTCTTGAGGCGCTTTTTTCTATCACCAATAGATAATTAAAATTCGTAACGAATACCCAAGGTGAATGTTGATAAATCGTAATGATCCAATTCCAGAATTTGTTTGTATTGGATAAACATTTGCACGCCGCCGCCGATTGCGCCGTCCCCTTCTGATTGTCGTCCGCCGCGTAAAACGCTGGAGATACCATAAGCGACAGCGTAATACTGGTCATCCAATTTATTGGAGGAGAGCTGAAAAACTTTTTCAGCAGTCGCCGAGTTGGCATAGCGTGCCGAGAAAGTGCGAGCGTTGTTTTTGTATTGATGAATGGATTGCAGATTGATATAGGGGGTGACGACGCCAGCTGTTGGTGTAAATGTGTAGCGCAAACGCAAACCGGCACTGGACTCCAGCGAATCAAAAGATTGTTCTGCCACTTCAAGATCCAAACCTGTACCTGTTATATCTCGCTCATAAAATGCATCAATATTGGTATCGTTGAAATTAATTTTCAGAAAGGGTTCGGCAGAAAAGGCACCTTCCATATAGTTGTAACCCCACTCCCCTGTAAAACTGATTAGATTTGAATCG
>CAZICR010000092.1:0-9621 GCA_964537795.1 uncultured Cellvibrionaceae bacterium
ATTAAAAGAAGAATTTTTATTTAATGATGGCGAAATTCAATATCGAACCTGGATTATGACATTGGATCCCAATGGAAAACTGCGTGCGACTGCAAATGACACGCTGGGTGAAGCGAATGGAGATTACGCGGGTAATGCTATGTACCTGAACTATCAACTCAAGGTCAACTACAAAGGCAATGACCTGGTTTTGAAAGTGCAAGATTGGATGTGGTTGATTGATAAAAACACATTACTTAACGAATCAATTTTGTCAAAGTGGGGCTTCAAAGTTGGCAGCGTCCAACTGACCATTAGACGTTTGGAATAAGCTGAACAATTAAAATTTATTTTTAAATCCTTGAGAAAACAAAGCCATCTGACGAATTTTTTCTCCTGCTTTGGTGTTAGCCACAACCTCTCTGGCAAGACTCACACCATGCCGCAAACTGTCAGCAACGCCACTTACGTAAATTGCAGCACCGGCATTTAAAATAATGATGTCAGCGGCTTTTTCGGCGTAGTGTCCTCGACGATTTCCCAAAGCATCCTGTATCAACAAGAGCGATTCTTCTGCAGATTCCTGCAGCAATCCCGTCAAACTTTTTGCCTGAACGCCAAAGTCATCCGGGATAACCGAGTAATCTTTGATTTTGCCATCCTGCAATTCAACAATTTTGGTTTCAGTTGCCAAACTGATGGCATCAAGACCATCAACTCCATGAACCACCATCAACCTCTCGGCTCCCAGCTCAAGAAACAATTCTGCAACCGGTCTTAGCAAGGCTGCATCCTTTACTCCGATCAAATAGCGTTTGGCCTGAAAAGGGGCAGCAACCAGATTCAATACATTCGCCAAGGTTGGAATGTCAATTTGTTCCAGCGCTTCAAAAGAATTGACTGGTAATCCATAGCCAGAAGCACCAAGGGAAAAACCCGCACCAATTTTGTCTATGCATTCCTGAATCTGATCAGGGGTTAGCACAGATCTGATCCCGGCAGCTTCCAGGAATTGGGAGCCAATCTTGCGACTCGCACCAATTCGGCCATCATGCAGAACCAATCGACAACCGGCGGCGGCGGCTGCAAAGGTACTGGCAATAGCCACATCAAACACACCCAGAAGATCATTACCCGTCCTGCTAATACAGACAAACTGCCCAGGTTCATAGGGCTTGGGATTAATATGCTCCCGCACCGCAACTGAAGCCCCCAGGAGTTCTTCCGGGTTTTCCCCATTCATCCTCAAAGCCATGAAGAACACAGCGACTTGTGCTGGCGAGCATTGCCCCGCAAGCATTTGACTGACAACAGACTTAATCTCTTCAAGTGCGAGGTGCTTACCTTGAGTCAAGCTGATGAGCGCGTGTTTATAACCCATGACCAAACCTTTCTTTTAGATCTACCGATATAGGAACGACTAATTCAAGGGCATTCTAACAGACTCTGGAATAAGTCCATCGGTAACATAATTTACCAAATGACAAAAAACTCGCGCAAAAATTTATGCGGGAAATGGAAACTTGTGACATAACCGATTAGACTGTGCGCCAAGTTGCAACATAGCAGCATTTGTACAAAGGGTAACCCACAGCGTCAGGCAAACCTCGGTCAATCATTCTGGTCACTCTCTTTCAGCTGTGTTATCTCACCGACTGACAGAATAATTGAGGATTTGCATTCATGAGTTTTATTCACGACGATTTTTTGCTCGATACACCTCAAGCCAAGGTGTTGTTTCACGAGTACGCCAAAGACATGCCTATCATTGACTACCATTGTCATCTCCCTCCGGAGCAGGTAGGCGCAAACAAACAATTCCGCAATCTGTATGAAGTCTGGCTGGCCGGTGACCATTACAAATGGCGAGCCATGCGCTCCAATGGAGTCGATGAGCGATACTGTACGGGCGATGCCAGCGACTGGGAAAAGTTTGAACAATGGTGTGCGACTGTCCCCTATACATTGCGCAACCCCCTTTATCATTGGACCCACCTTGAGCTGCGCAAACCTTTCGGAATTACCGATCGCTTGCTGGATTCCAGTACCGCCAAGCGCACTTGGGATGAATGCAATGAGTTACTTGCCACCCCCGAATTCTCT
This sequence comes from uncultured Cellvibrionaceae bacterium, assembly GCA_964537795.1. Taxonomy (GTDB): domain Bacteria; phylum Pseudomonadota; class Gammaproteobacteria; order Pseudomonadales; family Cellvibrionaceae; genus Cellvibrio. The sequence continues at coordinate 2,083 of CAZICR010000092.1, forward strand.
GCGCGGGGCCTGATGACCCAAGCTAAAGTCAAACTGGTTTGTACCACCGATGACCCAATACATGATTTGGCTCATCACAAAACTACAGCTGCTGACAAATCATTCAAAACGGCGATGCTACCCACTTGGCGCCCTGACCGTGCCATGGCGGTGGAAAACACTGAATCCTACAACAAATATATAGACCGCTTGGCGGATGTGGCGGATGTCAACATCAGCACTTTTGACGACCTGATGAAGGCCCTCAACATTCGCCACGATTATTTTCATGCAAATGGCTGCCGCTTGTCTGACCACGGATTGGAAACTGTTTATGCAGCGGATTACACAGAAGCCGAAATCAAACAAATATTCTTGAAAATCCGTAGCAACAAAGATCTGGATGCATTGGAAATTGAAAAATTCCAATCAGCCATGATGGTGGAATTTGCGCTACAGGATCACGCAAAAGGTTGGGTGCAACAATTTCATATAGGTGCGATTCGTAACAACAATCCGCGTCTTTATCGCACCCTTGGCCCGGATACAGGTTTCGATTCCATAGGTGACCACAATTACGCCAAACCACTGGCAAAATTTTTGGGTCGTCTTGATGATCAAAACAAGCTGGCTAAAACCATACTCTACAACTTGAACCCACGTGACAATGAAGTTCTTGGAACCATGATCGGGAATTTCCAGGACGGTTCCTCTGCTGGAAAAATTCAATTTGGTAGTGGCTGGTGGTTCCTCGATCAAATGGAGGGCATGACTCGCCAAATTGAAGCCCTGAGCCAATTGGGTCTTTTGAGTCGTTTTGTGGGAATGTTGACGGATAGTCGCAGCTTCCTGAGCTATTCACGCCATGAATATTTCCGCAGAATTTTGTGTGGAATTTTTGGCCGCGACATGGCCAAAGGTTTAGTGCCTGACGACACAAAAATGGTTGGCAAAATGATTCAGGATATTTGTTTCAACAATGCCAAAGCCTACTTTCCTTTTGTAGTGCCAGAATAATTCTGGCAAGCAAATAAAATCAAAACGATAAAGAAGCAATAAATTATGAGTTCTAATAACACTATTCAAAGTACCGTTGGAAACTATCGCTGGACTATTTGTGGGTTGCTCTTTTTTGCCACAACAGTGAATTATCTCGACAGACAAGTGCTTAGCCTTTTATCGCCGGAGTTGACCAAGGAGTTTGGCTGGACCAATACGGATTACGCCAACATTACTGCAGCATTCCAATTTGTCTATGCAATTTCCATGTTATTTGCAGGAAGAATTGTCGATAAGCTGGGAACCAAGTGGGGTTACCACCTTGCGATTCTTGTTTGGTCACTCGGCGCCATTATGCACGCCTATGCCGTGCCTGTTGGTGAGTTGACTAATAACATGCTGGCACTTGCAGGTATTGCCGCCATTCCTGTTTCTGTGATTGGATTTATTATGTCACGTGCAGTATTGGCAATTGGCGAGGCAGGTAACTTTCCTGCCGCAATTAAAACTACTGCAGAATATTTTCCGAAAAAAGAACGCTCATTTGCGACAGGTATTTTTAATTCCGGCGCCAATGTCGGTGCAATTTTAGCTCCACTCAGCGTGCCCTGGATTGCCGCTAATTGGGGATGGCAAACAGCATTTATCGTGATTGGTGCCATAGGCTTTATCTGGATGATTTTCTGGCAATTATTCTATGATCGTCCCGATAAACAAAAACGTCTTTCAGCAACTGAGTTGGCTTACATCAATAACAATCCTGATGAGACCAATAATGTTGATACTTCCGACGAAATAAAAACATCCTGGTTTAAACTTTTCGGTTATCGACAAACCTGGGCATTCGCTTTCGGAAAATTTATGACCGACGGCGTTTGGTGGTTTTATTTATTCTGGTTACCCAAATATTTAAGTGAACAATACGGTGTTTCCGGTACACAATTAATGTTGCCCCTGACTGTGCTATACAGCTTAACTATGATCGGCAGTATCGGTGGCGGTTGGTTCCCGGCTTATTTCATCAATAAAGGCTATACCGCTTACGATGGCAGAATGCGTGCAATGTTGATCATCGCATTATTCCCCTTGATCGTTTTACTGGCGCAACCTTTTGGATATCTCAGTTTTTGGGTACCTGTGATTTTGATTGGTATAGGCGCGTCTGCTCACCAAGCTTGGTCAGCCAATATCTTCACTACAGTGTCTGATATGTTCCCGAAAAAATCCGTAGCATCGGTTGTAGGAATTGGCGGCTTTTGCGGTGGCATGGGCGGTGTTGCGGTTTCCAAAACCGGCGGTTGGATTTTCGATTATTACGGTGCAGCCGGTGACATCTACACAGGTTACGCCATTATGTTCGGCTTCTGCGCAGTTGCCTATTTACTGGCTTGGGGCGTGATGAAGTTATTGGTTCCCAAATACAAACCCATTACTGATTTGTAAGATTCAAGAACCTGCTCTCTTGAATGCCGCCGCTCACCCGGCGGCATTTTTATTTGACTCCCCATATTCAATTTCTCATCTAGACTTGATTAATCAAACAACTGTCTGATCAAGGTTAAAAATTGAATATGAAATTAGTTCCGGCGCTTATCTTTTGTTTAACCCTGACCGGCAATTGCCTGGCGGTGGACATACTCACTACCAAACCTGAATCAGCGACAGACACACGCTACCAACATGCCGAACTGGTCCTGAAACACCTGCTGAAAATTACTGAAAGCCAATATGGCGCCGCACAGCTAAAACATGCCACCGATGTTATGTCTCGCGACCGGGCGCTTGAAGAATTGATTAAAGGGGAAAACATTCATATAGCTGCAGAAACAGCAAAAGCAGAATGGGTCAGTAACCTGATCCCGATTTACATTCCGGTCAATAAAGGTATTACAGGTTACCGAATTTTTTTGATTTCGAAGGACAGTCAGGAAGCCTTATCCAAAATTACCGATATCGAACAATTGAAAAAAATTAAAACCGGATCAGGCAATCAATGGTCAACCACCAAAGTTATGCGAACTGCAGGATTTGACGTCGTCGCCACCACAAAACTGGAAGGGCTTTTCTGGATGTTAATGGGTGACAGATTTCAAACATTTGCCCGCGGGATCAACGAGGCGCCCGCTGAATTGGCGTCACGCCAAAAGCTGTTTCCGGATATGCGAATTGAGGAAACTCTGGCACTTTATATTCCCTTGCCGACTTTCTTTTTTGTCTCCCCCAAACATCCAAAATTGGCGGAGAGAATCAAAACCGGTTTGGAAACCATGCTTGCTGATGGCTCTTTTGACGACATTTTTTATGATTATCACTTAACAATGATTGAAGAAGCCAAACTGCAAAACCGTAAAATTTTTCCCGTCGCCAATGAGACACTCCCAAAAGAAGTGCCTCTGGATATAGCGCATTACTGGTACAAACCCGGCGATGAGGTGGAATACAAAAAACGCAAACAAAACAAAAGCCAATAGAAAATACTATTCGCTCGCATCCGGATATTGTTTTTTCCAAAACGCATATTTGGCAAGGATTTGATTAGGCGCTGTAGTGTACCAGGCATAACCCTGCCGCCTTTCTTCAGATACTGTTGCCAAATCATAATGAATTGAATCATCACGATCACCAAATATGGGTTTGTTAGTCCCTATCTCGTAAAAGCGCGACCATAAGGGTGGAGCCTTGGGATTGCTCACTAATTGTTTGTCACCGCGCGTCCAGGTTTTACCTGATATCTTTGTTTGCTCATACCATTTGGCCGCCGCATGCACTGCTTTGACTATTTCAGCGGATGGGCTGTCCAGATCCATTAGAAAATCAACCATAAAAACACTTTCTGAACTGGTTAATGCAGCCGGTTCATAAGCGCGGGCTTTGGCAGGCGCCAGCGTTGTCACATCGTGCTGTGCCCCCCAAACACTTAACTGACCGTCGACAACGACTTGTGTTTTGAGCACACAATCAAGAGCCATATTCAAACTTTTTTTGGCGGCGTTACGTTGCTTGGATGTCACAAATGAATATTCGTTTCTGGCAAGAACCACTGAATTGAGTATCAGCATCAAGTCTCGCATCAAGGCATCATTGTAGGTAATGTGATCATGATATCCCCCACGCAGCGGAAAACTTTGCGGCCAACCGCCGTTCGGATATTGCGCCTGAATAATGAAACTCAACCCGCGATCAAATGCAGCGCGATAGGTTTTATCGCCCGACAAAGAATAAGCTCGAGCCAATAATTTGAGCTGCGTGCTGGTAGCCGCATTATCAAACGTGGGTATATATTCTTCTTCTACACCAAACGACTGCCCAGGCTGACGGGGTTGCTTCGCCATATCGGTGCGTTTGGACCAGCCACCCGAAGGTGTTTGAAAAGACAGGATCACTGACATTACCCGCTTACCTTCAGCACCCAAGAACCAATCCGAAGGTTGAATAATTTCAAAACCAAATTCTTTTGTTGCTTCAGGGAGATTAGGTTTTTCCAGGTTGAGATCCGCCAACTCTTTTTCCAAAAACTCCTGATCTTTTTTCAGAATTTTTGCCGACGCTTCATAATATTTTTCCCATTCCTGCGTATTAGCCAAAGCCGACAACGAAAATAGGAGTAAAAAAACAATACTTAACACTCTTTTGAATATGCACATACCGAATACCGAATTTTTTGTAATGATTAGAATGGTATAGCGGTTTTTGTGACTTAATTCAAATATCTTTGTACATCTTTTAACTCCGGATTCAGGTTTATCAATTCAATCAAGATCTTGGCCATAGCCTGTGCTCCTGCAGCCTGAAAGTGAGTTCCATCAGGAACTTGCAGACTGCCTGCCATGTTATTTGAATAAAACGGATTAATTGCGGGATCAACCACCAACCAATAATTTTTCCAACCGGGATCTCCTGCTTGATTGGCAAAATTAATACTGGCTAACTCCAAATCAATCATTGGAATTCGATTTTTTATAGCCGTATTTTTTATTGTCTCTGTGTAATCACCAACAAATAAAAATTCACTGGTTGGTTTTTTCCGGGTGAAATGACTATGTTCAACTGGTGTTTGTTGCAAACCTTGGGCATTTTTAATTCGCGTGGAAGGTGTAATCATTATCGGAAAGGCTGATTTACTCTGCGCAATTTTAATATAGGTTTCCAACGAATTCTGAAAAGATAATTCCGGTTTACCTTCCGGAAATTGCGCTTTTCCTTGATCGTCATTCGGATAAGTACAAAGATTTTTTACATCGGCCAATCCGCGAACCGGTTTTGCTGAATCACAATTTTGATCATTGTGTCCATGGGCTATTAATACAAAATCACCGGATTTAATTAATGGCTCCATTTGGGCAAACCATCGTCCGTTGTAAAAATCCCTTGAGCTTCTGCCTGCGCGAGAGCCCACAACTATAGCCAGATCATCACGTGCAGCATAAAACTCTGCCAGTGCTTGCCCCCAGCCCTGACGGGGGAAACGAAGTTGTTCATACATGGCGGAGGTGGAATCCCCCACAATAAAAATTCGTCGTTTGGCATTGTTAATTTTTTTCGCCGACAATTCAGCTTGTACTAAATCAAATTTTTCATAGGCGCCGGAAGCAAATAAACCAACCAAGGGACGAAAGCCCGCATCACTTAGGGTGGTATGACCGGTTTCACCGGTATTGTTATCGTAATTACGATTGTGGTGAAGAACAGACAGTAGTCTTAATACTTTTTTATGTTCATCCGGCTGATAGGCGACGGGATTAAAAATACCGTCTTGCAGTAGATCTAATTGCTGAAATGCATCTGCAAAACCTTGATTTTGATTATCAAGTGCTTGCACAAGCCATTCAGATTGGTAGTCGCCGACTTTTTCACTATTGATCCATTGTTGCGGCCCAATAAATCCTTTGGCGACAGCCAGATCGGACACCAAGCGATCAGTTAATGGATTAATATTGGCAAACTGAATTTTTTGTGGCGATAAACTTTCAACAAATGAAGCCAAACAAACAGGCCGTAAAATATCATTGCGTATACAATCTGCTTCATTACCTGAAGTTGCACTTAACAACAAGGGTGGTTTGACTGCATTCAGGGGGAAACTGTATCGACCTTTATTATCACTCTTGACGACCAGTATTTTTCCATTGGCATCAATTAATTTGATTCTGGCATTTGCAAGAGGATAGGTCTCTACAACAAATCCCTGCAGAAATTTTTTCGCATCAGGCGATTGCGAAGAGAAATGACAGGCACCTAAAATCAGGCAGATCAAAAATACAAAGGTTTTCGAAAAAAATAAATTTTTTAATTTTTGATTAATACATTTATTTTCCATAAACTAACTCCAAAAGTTACCAATCATTTTTTTGGCGGACAACTATGACTCTCTTTATTCGTTTACTCGGTGGATTTGTTCTGTTTTTGTTGTCAGCGTGCCATCACTATATCACCGAGATTAAAGATCCCAACAATAACTACACACCGGAAACCACTTACGACAAATTAATTGCAAAATATCCGTATATCAGTGTAGCCAGCCGGCAAGTACCCAATAGCGTAAAAGAAATAAAAAATATCACTTACATGCATTATGGCAAACGCGCTTTACAATTGGATCTTTATTTACCAAAAAATTCATCCGCACAAACCCGACCAGCAATTATCTTTGTTCATGGAGGTGGATGGCGTGCCGGTTACAGAACCAACTTTACTGCTTTTGCCATTGCCATGGCTGAACGAGGTTATGCTGCTGCAACCATCAGTTATCGACTATCACCGGAAGCCAAATATCCTGCAGCGATTTATGACGTCAAAGCTGCTATTCGCTGGCTGCGAAAAAACGCCAAAAAATATCACATAAACCCGGAAAAAATTGCTGTAGGCGGCGGCTCTGCCGGAGGGCAGATTGCCAATTTAACCGGTGTCACCAATGATTTGGAATTGTTTGATCCTGGAATGAAAACATCATCTGTGTCCAGTCGTGTTCAGGCTATTGTTAATATTGATGGCTTATCCGATTTCACTTCAGAAGCTGCCCGATTCCATGAAGATGATCCCCGCAAAAATCCATCTGCTGCCGGTGCCTGGTTCGGTGGCCGTTATGACGAGAAAAAAGAATTATGGCATCAGGCTTCACCCATTTATTATGTTGATAAATCAACACCGCCCATTTTGTTTTTAATTAGTAACGAAGAACGATTTAGTGTTGGCCACAAAGAAATGATTGAAAAGATGAAGGGTTTCGGTATTCCTTATCAAGTAACGCAGATTCCAGATACTCCCCATTCTTTTTGGTTATTTGATCCCTGGTTAAAACCTTCAGTTGAAGCAGTGGTGAATTTTTTGGATCAGCAATTCAAAATTAAATAGTAGCTGAGAGATTTAGATATGAAATCTACTCACCATTTTTTGAATATTAATTGACAGTTCGTTAAGTTGAGCGATTGAATTTGTAGTATTCATCGATGCCAGACTATTTTGCTCCCCCATTTCAGCAATATGATGAACCTCCTTGGCAATCATTTCACTTGCCAAGCGCTGCTCACGCAAGGCGGAAGTCATTTCACTCACCATACTGGT
>CAZICR010000093.1:0-9609 GCA_964537795.1 uncultured Cellvibrionaceae bacterium
TGGCAAACACGCTCTACTTCCAATTCCCGACCCACCAGGGGATCAATACGCCCTTGCATGGCCGCCTCATTCAAATTGGCTGCAAAGCTATCCAGAGGATGCTGGCTCGATGTTTCACCGGTAGATGATTCTTCATCGTGATGATCCTGGGATTGATGGGAATGATCCTGTAAGTGATCCCCACCGTGACCCGATACTTTCTGAATACCATGACTGATGTAATTCACTACATCAATTCGCGCAATACTCTGTTGTTTTAGATAGTAAACAGCCTGGCTCTCCTGCTCACTGAAGATAGCGACCAACACATTGGCGCCTGTCACTTCTGTTTTACCAGACGATTGGACATGAAATACCGCACGCTGCAATACACGTTGGAACCCCAAGGTGGGTTGGGTTTCCCTTTCAGGATCACTTTCGGGGATTAAAGGGGTGGTGGAATCAACGAATTCGATTAAATCTTTTCGAAGATTGACCAAATCAGCGCCGCAAGCACGCAACACACTGGCTGCCGAATCGTTGTCGATCAGAGCTAGCAATAAATGTTCGACCGTCATGAATTCATGACGCTTTGATCTCGCTCCTTTGAAGGCAAGGTTCAAGGTGATTTCAAGATCTTTACTCAACATAGTCTCTACCCCTTATGACAGTAACTACTGATCTGCAATATTCGTGCTTTGGCTCGAATAGGTTTGATATGGGGCTAGTTGTCGTCCTCTTCAACTGCTTCTATATCACAAACAAGTGGATGCTCGTTGTCCTTGGCATATTGATTCACTTGTTCTGCTTTAGTTTCAGCAACATCGCGAGAATAAATCCCACACACACCCTTTCCATGCACATGTACAGTCAACATGACACGCGTTGCCTTGTCTCTCGACATTCCAAAAAAAACTTCCAGTACTTCTACAACAAATTCCATCGGGGTGTAGTCATCATTCAACAATACAACCTTGTACAGAGGAGGACGTTTTAATCGGGGTTTATCTTCCAAAACCGCCAGGTTCCCATGAGATCCATCGGCTGGATTCTCATTATCTTTACTTAAGGTTAGACGATGCGGATCAATATTGCTCATAGTCACAAGAAAAAATTAAGGGAGACAGAACGCATTCTACATCAAGCAATTTAATTGGGCATATTCTCATTTAGCAAGGAAGTTCACAGCTTTAGGCTTCGACGCTTGACTTTAGTGCAAGAGTTGGATAAAAAAACACCAGCTGCATTATTTGAATGCAGTTTTGATTGCTCATCACTTTAATGTGAATTACTCCCGAGCAAATGCAGTACTTGGGAAAACAATAACGAGTGCACCACACAATCCTATTACTCTGAAGAGGGAGTCCATCATGCCTACAGGCTCAGTTAAGTGGTTCAACAATGCCAAAGGTTACGGTTTTATAGTTGCAGACGAAGGTAGTGAAGATCTATTCGCTCACTATTCAGCGATCACAATGGACGGATATAAAACATTAAAAGCCGGACAGAAAGTCAATTTTGATATTATCCAAGGCGATAAAGGTCAGCACGCCATTAATATCAAACCAGAAGAAATAATGGAAAAATCCAATCTCCAACCTGCTATGGCTATCTAACTTAAAAGCAGTTTGTTGTTGTTTTTAGTCCCTCATGGGTTTCGTTTGTCTAAATTTGGCGCATAAATTATCAATTGAATTTTTAACTTCTGATTACTTTCAATTGGTTTATAAAGGTCTAGGCTTTATCTGATTTCCATCAAAAGGATAATTAGAGAGATGAGCACAGAATCAAGCGGCAAACTAATAGACCCACGAACAGTGTTGCAACTGCTAAACGCTGTCCCCATGGGCGTGTTGGTCTGCGACAATAATGGAATAATTCGCTATATCAATAACGAACTTGCCAAAATGTTTGGTTATGACGAACAGGAGTTGCTTAACCAATCCGTCGATATTCTCCTGCCAGTCTCACTGTCTTCAAATCACTCAAAATTAAGACAATCCTATTGGGCAAGTCCATCTACCCGCTACATGGGTGTCGGGCGCGATCTGTTTGGGCGACGAAAAAATAATTCCGAATTCCCTATTGAAGTGGGGCTTTCACCACTGAAATCAGAAACAGAACATCTGGTTATTGCGACAGTTGTGGACATAACCCAACGCAAGCAATTGGAACAGAAATTTTCGAAAGTCATTGATGCTTCACCCTTCGGCATAATGCTCGTGGATCAACAAGGTATTGTGCAACTGATTAACGATAACCTGATCAAACTGTTTGGCTACAGTAAAGATGAATTGATTGGCAACTCAATGGATATATTGTTACCTGAGCGCTATCAGGAAATGCATGACAAACACCGAAACATTTACATAGCTGCGCCTAGTTTGCGCGCCATGGGCGCAGGGCGCGACCTCACTGGCCAACATAAAAACGGAACAGAAATTCCAATTGAAATAGGACTCAATACTGTCAATGTCGACAATGAAACTCTGGTGCTGGCAGTCATTAGTGATATCACTGAACGTAAACGACTTGAATTAAGCCTGCGCCAGGCCAACGCCAACATGGAAGAATTTACTTACGTTGCATCGCATGACTTGAAATCACCCTTGCGTGGAATTGCAGATTTAATCGATTGGATAGAAGAAGATCTGGGCGAAAATCTACAAGAAAGTGTAAAAAATAATATCGACCGAGTTAAGGTGCGAATTTCACGCATGGAAAATCTGGTCAGTGATTTATTAACTTACGCACGCGCAGGCCAGCGCAGTAAAGAACAACAGAAGGTCAACTTCCATGATTTAATTCGCGGCATTATTGAAATGCATCCGATTCCTGCCAACTTTGTTATCAATACTGAAATCCGGTTATCTGAAATTACTACAGCAAAAACTCCGCTGGAAACTGTTATGCGAAATCTTTTTAGCAATGCACTTAAACATCACGATGGCGAAAACCCTCAAATCAATATCAGTGTTAAAGGCGAGGGCAGCTTTTGTGTTATCGAAATAAAAGATAATGGCCCCGGCATTCCTGAGTCAGCTCAGGAAAGAGTGTTTCGGCTATTTCAAACGTTAACCAATAGTGTCAGATCAGGTAGTGGAATAGGTTTGTCCCTGGCAAAACGTCTTGTTGAAAGTCATGGAGGAAGAATTGAATTAATTGCAAAAGATGGTCAACGTGGTACAACCTTTGTTGTTTATTGGCCGCGCTATCCCAGAAAAGATATTGTTGAATAAGAGGACATAACATATGCCTATCAATATATTATTAGTTGAAGACGATGATGTTGCAGCTGAAGCAGTTAGTCGAAATCTGAAAAAGCTGTCATTAGACTATCCCATTATTCATGCGAATGATGGCTTGGAAGCACTGGAAATTTTATCAAATAAACATTCAGAAAAAAAAATTGCAAAACCTTTTTTAGTTCTACTCGATCTCAATATGCCTAGAATGAATGGTTTTGAATTTCTTAACACCATCAGAAATGATGACCAATTAAAAGATAGCGTTGTATTCGTTTTAACAACCTCAGACGACGATAAGGATAGGTCTCGTGCTTATCACGAATGCATTGCCGGATATATGGTGAAATCAAGTGTAGGCCCCCAGTTTGCAAAATTAGCTGCATTACTGGAATCCTACAAAATGGCCGTCACACTACCCAAGTAATAAAGATGAACTACTCAAGCAGAGCTGATGAATCAATAAAAGTTCTCGTCATAGATGACGATGATGTTGATCGGGAAAAAATTCTTCGCCTACTAAAAAAAATTCCCCTCGACGTTAATGTAAAAGAAGGAAGTTCTGCCAAAGATGCAACCAATCTTATCAATCAATTCGAATTTGATTGTGCCATATTGGACTACCAACTAAAAGACGCCCTGGGATCAGAAATTGTCAGCTTGATGAAACAACGTAATGCACATCCGGTTGCAATTATTATGGTCAGTAATAACACCGATCAACAGTTAGTAGCCAATGTCGTTCGCGATGGGGTGTTTGATTATTTACCCAAACAATATCTGGCAGCAGAGAATTTACACAAATCGCTAATTAATGGTTTGGAATGGGCCCACCGGGAACAGATCCTACGTGAAGATTCAGAACGATTGGCACAACTCAGTCAAGGTTTACCTCATCTGATATGGAGTTGCGATAAGCAAGGAAATTGTGAATTTTTAAATAAAAAATGGCTGGACTACACAGGGAAACCCATCACCTTACACTTGGGACAAGGCTGGATTGAAGCCATTCATCTTGAAGATCAAACTGAATTTCTTTCGAAATGGATAGAATGTCTACAATTAAAAACACCATTTTTTTCCAAATCAAGAATGCAAAAATCCACCGGAGACTATGAATGGTTCGACATACGCTCAAATCCACACCTCGATAAAAACCAACAGGTGATTCGTTGGTTATGTTCCGCCACCAACATTCATGAATTGGAAATTATCAATAGAGCTTTAGCAGTGAGTGAAAATCAATTCCATGCCTGCTTTGATAATTCACCTGTACCTATGTTATTGATCACAGAAGCTGGCAATGTCGTTCAACATAATGATGCCTTTACTAAACTGCTACGAAATGATCAACACTACACAGTTAACAACATCCAGCAAATACTGAACGAAAGTCATTACCTCGATCATCAAGATAAAATTAAAGATTTAAAAGTGTTAAGCAATGCGCACGTTGAATTTGAAACAATCTACGTAAGCCATAACGAAAGAACAATACCCGCCCTTGTCTACGCAGCGGCAATAGAAGATTTTCAAAACGTCGATTTATTTCTTTTGCAAATATTTGATTTAACTGATCATAAAACACGGGAACAGGAATTAATTCGTCTGGCACATTTTGACACCCTGACAAATCTATTTAATCGAACCCGCTTGTATCAGGAACTGAATGCATTAGTAGCGCGATTCGAACGCCACAAAATTCCTTTTGCCGTATTATTTGGGGACATTGATCACTTTAAACAAATCAATGACGGTTATGGTCACTATATTGGCGACTATGTACTGAGGGTTGTAGCGCGTCGTCTTAAAAAACTTTTACGACAAGACGATATTATTGCAAGACTGGGGGGAGATGAATTTATTATCCTGCTTGATGGTGTTAATCGATACGAAATTGTTGCCTCAATTGCTGAAAAAATATTATCGGCTATTGTGAAACCTATTCGTATTCAGGCATGCCAAAAAATTCATATTAACATGAGTATTGGCATAGGATTATTTCCCTCTGATGGAAAGGATTCTGCAACATTATTACGCAATGCAGATAGTGCCCTCTATGAAGCAAAAAACAATGGCCGTGGACGCTTCCAACTTTACCGAAAAGAATTAACCGATTTTGTTCATTATCGACTATTACTGGATGCCGATTTGCGAAAGGCAATAGCAGGGTCCCAATTTGAACTTTATTTTCAACCTGTTATCAATTTATCAACTAATAAAATAGAATCCGCAGAAGCGTTGATTCGATGGAACCATCCAAAGCGTGGACTGGTTTTTCCCGGAGATTTTATAGCATTTGCAGAAGAATCCGAACTCATTCATAGAATCGGAAATTGGGTAATTAAGGATGCTGTCCGATGTCAGGCTGAAATCAATCAGGCAGGTTTCAACCTGCCGATCGCTATCAATATTTCAGCAAAACAATTCCAGCAAGGTGATATTGTCAATCAATTTAAAGAAGCATTAAAAAATTATCAGGTTTTACCTGAACAATTTACTATCGAAATTACAGAACAAACCTTTCTGGAAAGAACTGAATATAATTTGCAGCAAGTAAGCCGCTTGAAAGACTGTGGTTTTAAAATATCGCTCGATGATTTTGGCGTAGGCTATTCATCACTCAGCTACATAGTAAGATTTACACCCGATCAGCTTAAAATCGACCGATCTTTTATCAAGCAAATCGGCAATGCAAAAGAACACGACGAAATGGTCAAGGCAATTATAGGTCTTAGCAAAATTATTCCCATGAAAATAATTGCAGAAGGTGTAGAAACCAACGCTCAAAAATGGTTTTTAATTGAAAATGAATGTGACGCGGCTCAAGGATATCTATTCTATAAACCTATGCCATTAAACCGATTGACTCAACTACTCGCTACCCAATCAGCTCACTAGAATTGTTGTGAAGTATTGGTAGCGACTTTAAATAAATTATTAACCTTCCATCGCATTATTCAAACACAAGTACTAGAATCAACCTATCCCTTGTCAGGGATTATTCAATCAATAACAATTAAGGAGTCACAATGTCAAACAACCCTTATCAAACACCTGCAGGCCAATTGCAAACTGATGATGATCAGGCATTTGGAGAAGTGAGTTTTTTTGATCCATCAGGACGTATAAACCGATTACGTTACTGGGCGCATGGAATGACAATGGCAATTGCCTTTTATGCCGTAATCATTGCAGGCGTTGTATTGATGGGACAAGGCTCTATGTTTGTAGGCGGAGCCATCCTTGCGGTGGGTTACATAGCAATGCTTGTCTTTAGTTTCATTATTGTTATTCAACGTCTGCATGATCTAAATAAATCTGGCTGGATGTCGTTGCTGATGTTGGTTCCACTCGTCAACATTTACTTAATGGTATTGGTTATTTTCTTCAAAGGAACACCCGGAAGAAACAATTATGGCTTGCAGACACCGCCTAACAAAACCTGGCATTGGATAATGGCGTTTTCCTTTCCAGTATTGATGGTAGTAGTAGGAATTATTGCTGCCATTTCTATTCCTGCTTATCAAGACTACGTTGAACGTTCACAAGCTGCACAGGAAGAGGCCTATGATTCTGAAACCAACGATGATTATTATTATGAAGAACAAACGCCAGATGACACTCAAGGTATTGATACAGAAGCAACTGATGGTGATGATTCTGAATCAGATAATTACGAACCTGATGCTGAAGCAGAATTGGAATCCATGATGGAAGATGCAACGAGTGCGGATGAAACCACAGAAGAAACTTCAGCTCAATAATCGCTAGTTAAAAATAAAAAAGCAGCTAAAGCTGCTTTTTTATTTGATAGCGGAAATTATTACAAAACCCCTGCCCCTTTAATTTCCCAATAAGCATTGGCAACCCTGACAGCTAATTCACTAGCGGCACAATCAATAGCATAAACTCCGGAAGACACCAAACGATTGTGTGATTCTTGCCTCTCTTGTACAAAGCGTTTTGCTCCTGCGTAAGTTAGGGCGTCATCAAAAGTGTTAATGGGATTCTCAAGTAATTCATCGAGAATTTTTTCACGAATATTGGCCACCATCACCAGGTGGCGTTTCTTTAACAAATTTACCGCCATCATTAATTCACTGTTGTCTTCGTCGCGCGAATTGGTAACTAATACAATTAAAGATCGTTTGGTTTGCAGTACCGATAATTTTTCTGCAGCTTTAATGTAGTCGGCTGTTGATTGGCTGGCATGTAAATCGTAAATGCCATTTAATAAAACTTTTACACGTTCTATTCCTTTTTGTGGAGGGATCCAGCGCAAGCCATTGCCAAAACTCATGAGACTGACGTTATCGCCTTGTTTGAGTGCGATATAACTCACGAGCAACATAGCGTTGAGTGCGTGATCAAAATGACTTAACTCATCATCTTTTGCACGCATACGACGACCGGAATCAATCATCAACACTATTTGTTGATCACGCTCATCCTGATACTCACGTGCAATCATTTTTTGTCTACGTGATGTGGCTTTCCAATCTATCTGACGCAAACTATCACCCTGACGATATTCACGTAACTGATGAAATTCCATACCTTCACCACGACGCGGCTTTTTCTTAATGCCCATCTGACTGGTATGATTTTCTGTTGCCAGAATTGCATAGTTGGCGATCGCAACAAAATCCGGATACACCTTGGCTTGTGAAGTTTCACCGACCCAATAACGAATGACCCATAATTTAAAAGGGCTTTGAATTTCAACATGCGTTTGTGCCAAGGTTAACGATCCCCGCGTCAACGGTCGCAACCAATATTCACTTTTACTGATTTGATCAGGCATCAACTCAATATTTAATGGCAAATATTGATAATTGGCATCTCCTGGAATGCCATCGAATATTTTTACGGCGGTAGCGCGGTTAAAATTATGTCGCACTTGCAGTTTCACTTGCGTCCATTTATCTACCGCAAGATTGTGCGTAAGTTCCCGAGTAATTTGAAGAGGCGGTGTTTGGCGAGATGCTAAAAAATCCAACACGCCCAGTGCTAATAGAATTATCAAAGCCCAATGCAGTATTGATGAATCAATACCCCACTGAAAATAGTGCTGGGTAAAGACATTTACAAAAATGGCCACCCCCAATGACAGCACACTGTAAACAAAACCACTGGTTGGCGACCAGACACGACGCATATTTGGCATGAATCAGTGCCTTGGTGCAGGAACTTGGGACAAAATAGTTTGCAGAATTTTTTCAGCCGCTACACCTTCAATTGCCAACTCAGGTGATAATAAAATTCTGTGGCGCAATGCTGGAATAAACATTTTTTTCACATCATCCGGTGTTACAAAACTATTATTACTCAATAACGCATAAGCACGTGCAGCCGACAAGAGTGCAATACAAGCACGCGGTCCGGCGCCGCGAGTAATACCCGCCCATGAACGTGTTGAGCGAACCAACTTCACTATATATTGTAGAATCTGATCATCCACCGTAATTTGTTCTGCAATTTTTTGCAGACTCAGAACTTGCGATGCCTTTAACAAAGTTCGAATATTTTCCAAACCAAAACCACCCTGATTTTGCGAACAAACTTGACGCAACATAATTTGTTCATTTTGTTCGTTGGGATAGCCAATCACTACTTTCAACATAAAACGATCAAGCTCGGCTTCCGGTAATGGATAAGTACCTTCTTGTTCAATCGGGTTTTGTGTTGCCAACACCATAAACGGTTCGCCGGTTTTAAACGATTCGCCCTCAATAGTAATTTGGCCTTCTTGCATCACCTCCAACAACGCCGCTTGTGTTTTTGCGGGCGCACGATTGATTTCATCTGCCAATAATAAATTGGTAAATACCGGGCCACGACGAATTTCAAATTCCTGTTTGGACATATTAAACATTGCATGCCCCGTGACATCACTCGGCATCAAATCTGGAGTAAATTGCACACGTGAAAATTGCCCGCCAAAACACTTAGCCAAGCTGCGAACTAATAGTGTTTTTCCCAAACCTGGAACACCTTCAATTAATACGTGACCACGCGCAATCAAGGTAACCAGAACTTGCTCGATAACATCATCCTGCCCAATTAAGACTTTTTTAATTTCATTAAAAATATGATTGGCTAATGTACTGGCTTGTTGTAAGCGAACTGCCGCATTATCGGCAGCCGATTTTTCCGGTTCAGTATTTTCGTTTTGCACAGGGTGATCACTGGTCATAGTATTCATAGACTCCGTGGGGTTAATTGAATTATGTTCACTCATATTTTTTTCCTGATAATTTGCAAATGAGCAATGACTCTTGCCAAATCTTGCGGCTCATGAATGGCTTCAGCAAATAATGCATGTTTGATTGCCTCTTGCGACAAACCGGTTAACTCATGTAAAAAATCCAAACGCAATTGA
>CAZICR010000094.1:0-9563 GCA_964537795.1 uncultured Cellvibrionaceae bacterium
TGAACCTTGGCATCGCGCCAGGGGATCAGTTCGCCATCAAGCCATATAACGCCGTCGCGATCGGCAAATGACATAGCCAACTCCTAAAATTCGGTTAACATCAGACGCTGCCAGATATCCAAAACTTGTTGGCGCTCAGTCACAAACTGATCTTCACCTTCGAGTATGGCTTCCTGACGTTGCAGCGCCAATCTGTGCCCTGTGGACCGGTAAGCCTTGTAGGCTGCGATCAGTTGAGCCACTGAGTCAGCATCGAGTAACCCTGCCGCTTCCAGTGATTCCAGTATTCGAATGTTGTCCGTGTACCGGATGACTTCGGGCTGTTGATGCGCCCAAGCCAAGGCCGCGTATTGAACCATAAATTCAATATCCACGATACCACCGGCATCCTGTTTCACATTAAAAAGACTGGCGGCTTTTTGTTTCGATGAACCCAACTGGTCACGCATCTTCTGCCGCATTTCGACCACTTCTTTTCGAAGCTGGGCTAAATCGCGTGGCCGCTGCAAAACCTTTCGTCGGACTTCATCAAATGCTTGCCCCAGAGTTTCATCACCTGCTACTACTCTTGCTCTGACCAATGCCTGATGCTCCCAGGTCCAGGCTTCATTTTGTTGATATTTTTCGAAAGCTGCCAAAGAAGACACCAGTAAACCGGAATTACCGGAAGGACGCAAACGCATGTCCACTTCGTATAGTTTTCCGGAAAGAGTTTGTGTATTCACTATATGAATAATGCGTTGTCCAAGACGCGTATAAAAACTTAAATTATCCAATTCTTTTTCGCCGCTACTAACACCATTGGCAAACGCATTGTGAATAAAAACCAAATCCAGATCTGATCCATGAGCTAATTCAAGTCCACCCAACTTGCCGTAAGCCACAATAATAAATTCCGGCTTTTCAACCAAACTTCCGTCTTCACGCTTGGGATAACCATGACGCGAAATCATATATTGCCAAGCCAACTCCAATACATGCTCCAAAATCGTTTCAGCAATATATGTTAAATAATCACTCACTTTCATTAAAGGCAAAGCACCTGTCACTTCACTCGCCGCAACACGCAAGGCATGTGCGGAACGAAAATAACGCAAGGCTTCCATATGTCCTTCCAAGTCATCCCAAGCCAAGCGCAACACATCGCGACGTAATTCATCGCGCAATAATTCTTTATTGGGTGGAGCATATAAAATTTCCGGTGTTAATAATTCATCGAGCAATGCCGGGTAATGCGTAAGCTGATCGGCGATTAATAAACTCGCTGCACACAATCGCACCAATTGTTGTAAGGCAATCGGATTTTCAACCAGTAACACCAAATAGGCAGTACGGCGAGCCACCGATTCAACCAAGGGCACAATTCGCCCCAAAGTTTCAGCAACACTCAAGGCAATTTCGCCAATTTGCGATTCATCTGCCATAGTCACTAACAACAAAGGTATAAAGCTATCCAAGCGGGTTCGACTAGTGGACTGCATTGACATAACCGCACGACTTTCGCGCAAGTGTTGCAAATGTTTCAGTAATTCGTTGCCAGAATCCACATCGCGTTCAATTAATTGCTGATGCGCTTCCTCTCCTTGCAAACTGCCGTCCCACAAACTCAACCAAAAATGTAGTGCGACCTGATTAACAGGTTCTTCAACTTCCTGCGCCGCAATGACAGCTCGAAATTCTTTATTCACTTGTTGACGATAGATTTGCAACTGCGCAAAAAAATCATTCCATGATTGAAAACCCATTATCCAAGCCAAACGCAATTGGTTGACTGCATCCGCCGGTAGAGATTGTGTTTGTTTGTCTTGCCAAGCTTGAATTGCATGCTCTGTGTTACGTAAAAATATATAGGACTCGAGCAATAATTTTCCGATACCTTTAGGTAAATAATTTTCTGCTTCCAAAAACGGCAGCATTTTACAAACTTGTCTTTCTTGCAAACGACTATCGCGACCACCGCGAATTAATTGAAAAGCCTGTACAATAAATTCCACTTCGCGAATACCGCCTTCACCCAACTTCACATCGGCACTCATGCCTTTGCGTTGTACTTGTCGAGCTATGAGTCCTTTCATATCACGCAAGGCTTCTATCACACTGAAATCAATATATTGTCGATACGTAAAAGGCCGCAAAATTTGTCGCAACTCGGCGCGAGCGTCTTCAACATCCAGTGCCGGTTTTTCGTTGCTATTCGCCCAGCCCACCAAACGCGCTTTAATCATGGCGTAACGCTCCCAATCGCGTCCTTGAGTTTCATAATAATCTTCCATGCCGACAAAACTCATCGCCAAGGCACCGCTTTGCCCGTGTGGGCGCAAACGCATGTCCACACGAAACACAAATCCATCTGCATTAATCGCATCCAAACTTTTAATCACCTTTTGTCCGAGTTTGATAAAAAATTCCTGATTGCTTATCGAATTCACCGCATGATCGGTTTCACCCGATTCCGGAAATGTAAAAATCAAATCAATATCCGATGAAATATTCAGTTCCTGCGCACCGAGCTTACCCATTCCCAACACCATAAACGGCTGGGCCAACCCGGAATTTTTTCCAATCGGTGTGCCATAACGTTTTTGCAAATCGCGATAATGCCAATCCGCAGCCAAAAAAATGGATGCATCAGCAAACATCGATAAATCTGCTGTCACTTCTTGCATGCTGAATAGACGATTAATGTCCTGCCAAATAGTTTTGAACTGTTGTTCTTGTCGACAGCGACGTAAGTGTTTATCCAATTCAATTTCGGTAGTTAATAATTTTCCTTGCGCAATAAAATGTTTAATCCAGGCAGATGAATCCGCATTGGAAAACAATCGTCCTGATGAAATTAATATTTGGAACATTTGCGGATTACGCGCAGCAGTTTGTGCGACAAATTCGCTACCAACGAATGCTTTGGTTAATTGGACAGAAAAATCAGCAGGAACTAAAAGAGACTCCAGCGAGGGCAAATTCTCGCGGGTTTCTGCATCCAGGTAATCTTTCCAGGTTTTTTCGGCAAAGGTTTTTAAACAATCAGGGACAGAGTGAAGATTAAGCATTGAAATTAATTGATCCATTTATTCTGTTTTAACCAAAGTTCAAGCGCTTGCGGCCAACTGGAAATGCTGCCCTGGCCTTGTACCATACCCACACCATGAATACTGCTTTGATAAATATGCAACTCGGATTTTGGATTATATTGTTGAACTTCAGTAAAAAAAGACAAGCTATTAGCAACCGGGACTGATTGATCCGCAATTCCATGAAACATAAAGACGGGTGGTATATCTTTTTTAACTTGAAGCTCAAGTGAATTTTCAGCCATCAATTGTGCAGAAGGATTTTCACCCAACAAAGCTTTGCGCGACCCTTGATGAGAGAATGCAGCCTGCATACTGATAACCGGATAACCTAAAATCGCAAAATCCGGTCGCGCGTTAATTGCTGATAATGGATCCGTTTCACTTTTATCAAAATCATGTCGGGTTATAACGCTAGCCGCCAAATGCCCGCCCGCCGAAAACCCCACCACACCAACTTTATTCGCATCCAAACTCCATTCTTTTGCACGACTGCGCACCAATCGCACTGCACGCAGACCATCAAGCAGGGGCGCAGGAAAACCGTACTCCTGCATACGGTATTTCACTACAAATGCAGTGACACCTCTTTCGGCAAACCATTTTGCTACGTCATAAGCTTCATGATAAATCGCCAATCGCACGTAGCCACCGCCGGGGAAAATAACAACCGCTGTACCATTGATTCTTTCTTTTTCCGGAAGAAAAACCTCCATCGACGGATTATCAACAAAATAAACACGTTGATCTTTTATCGTTTCACGATCAGGACTGACGCGAGGTTTTTCTGCCCAAAGCAATATGGAGTTTGAATTCATAGATTTATTGTCTGCCACACAGGAAAAAGAACACCATATCAAAATCAACAAGTATTTTTTACAAAAATTCATAAAACGCTCCCTAATATACATTTTTTAATTCATCTGCTTTTTTTTGCATTTTTTCTGCGCCCTTAATATCCCCTGCTGCCGTCATTATTTCAACCGCTAGCAAATACAATCTGTCATCGCCGGTCTCTTTTTTAATTGCACGCTTAATGTAATCCAAAGCCTTGGGTATATCCTTCGCCTCTTTTGCAGATGCAGCAGCCTGATAAAGATAATAAGGATTGGAATTTCGATAACGCTGAACTTTTTTGCGATAGATTTCTGATTTCTGCAAATCGCCTGATTGCTTATATAAACTGGCCAAATTATGTAATACAGTCAAATCCTTGCCGTCCAATGATAAGGCATGCAAGTAGGTGACTTCTGCCAAATCCAGATTACCTCGTTTACGGTACAGACTGGCCAAATTACTCCAAATGAAACTTTGATCATCTTTAGCTTTGAGTGCACGACGCAAATATAAAAACGAGTTTTTTTCATCCTCTATCGAGGAGAATTCCATGGCGCGATTATTGTAAAAAAGTGCTTCAGTAGAAATATCATCCAAAGGGTTTTGGCGATAGTTAGTGCGAAAGCGACGAATTTCCAAATCAACTACTACATCACTGACATCTGAAATACGATGTGCTTCACGTACCAATGGCCAACGGGATTTATGCGAAACCACTTTGGCATTGACATGACGCATTAAAAAATAGGAGCGCTTTGAATTCATATCCCAAGTAGGCGGAACCATCACCTGATTTACCTGAGCTTTTAAACCAACGGATTTGGCAAGTGAAACATATAGTAATGTATAACCCAAACAATTCGCTTGACCTGTTTCAAAAACTTCACGCGCGGTCCCGGTATTGAAGGTTGAATAGGTAATTCCTTGTCCACCCTGTACACCACTACGGATTAAGGCCAGATGCAACAACTCCGCTTTATCCGCATCAGTATTGCCATTTTTAACAGCATTTTCTGCAAATTGTCGCATCCTTGGTGTAAGCCCGAATAAATCCAGGTCAGGTAATTCGTCTTCTTTTATCGGCCGACCAAAAATCAAATCACCCGAAACTGCTTTCACCAAATTGGGTTCAGGCAAGCTGGTGATTAGTGCTGATTTACTCGCGCAAGCTCCAAGCAAAGTGACTAACAATAAAAAGAAGATTCGCATAAAGAGTCCTGAGGATCATTGTTGCTGGCAACCATCTATATCCAATCAGATTCCCATCATAATAGTCGTTTATTTAATTTTTGCGCAGGATAAGAATTCAGCAACAAGATGAAAGACTTATCTGATCGCCTGATAAGTATTCAATGCAGACAATTTTTTTATCGACTCTGCTTTTGATCGCATTTTATCTGCTCTACGCTGATCTCCATCCAATTCATAAATGTCAGCTGCCAGCACATAGAATCTGTCATCTGTCTTTTGTTTTTTTAGCGCCCGCTCAATGAATTTTTTTGCCTCGATCAAATCCCCTGTATTTTTGGATTTAATCGCAAGATGATAAAGATAATAGGGATTTTCATTGCGATATTTCCACACCATTTGACGATAGGTTTCTGCCTCTTGCGAACGCCCGGTTTTACCGTATAACACCGTCAGATTATGTAATACAGTCAGATCTTGGTGATTCAGAGAAAGTGCTTTGAGATAAACAGCCTCTGCCAGATCATAATGTCCCAAGCGACGATATAAAGTTCCCAGATTACTCCAGACAAAACCTTCATCCGGCCTGGAATCCAGCGCTTTTCTCAGGTACAAAAACGCTTCTTTTATTCTGGATTCAGTGGCCAGTTCCATAGCCCTATTGTTGTAAAAAAATGCTTCTACCTGGGATGTCACCAAAAACTTTTGTTTGTAATTGGATCGAAAACGCTGGATTTCCAAATCCACAATCAAATCCGAAATATTGGTGATTTGTATACGACCATCCGCCGCTGTCATCCAGGGTAACCGCTGGAATTTAACTTTGGCATTCACATGTTGCATCAAATAATAGGATTCCTGATCATCCATAAACCAGGCGGGTGGCACCATTACCTGATTAACTTCTGCATTCAGCCCCAGATGGCGAGCCAAGGCAACATATAAAAGTGTATAGCCCAGACAATTAGCTTTATTGGAGTCAAAGACTTCTTTGGCAGTCCCTGTGTACAACGCCGAATAACGAATTGCGCGACCACGGGACCCCATCAGAGCCAGATGCAGGTTTTCTGCTTTTTCATCGCTGTTTCTTTTGCGCCTTGTTGCCTGGGTAGCAAATGCTTTCATCTCGTCAGTGATAGCAAACAGATCGACTTGGGGTAATTCGCTATCAACGACCGGGCGGTTGAAAATAGCTTCACTGGAAAGAGCTTTATCCAAAGTCGGATTTGTATAAACAGAAGCCAGCTCTTGTGGTTTATGGACAACGCAGGCAGAAACCAGCGCAAGTATTGCGATTAACATCAGTCGAACAAGCTGCATAATCAACTCCGGACTATCAACTGCTTTCCGGGTAAGCCTAGTTTGAAATCCCTAAAGAGAACTAATTAAGGCTTATTAATTTTTCTAAAGTCGATGATGTGCCCAGCCATTGAATAGCTCTATAATCCGCGCTCTTTATTTATCTTTATCACATAGTTAGTTGAAGGCCACTCATGCAAGAGCAATACAATCCCGCGGAAATAGAAACAGAAGCCCAGGCTTATTGGGAAAAACACCAAAGTTTTAGAGTGACTGAAGACCCCAGCAAAGAAAAATTCTACTGTCTGGCTATGTTCCCCTACCCCAGCGGCAAACTGCACATGGGCCATGTGCGCAACTACACCATTACCGATGTGATCGCTCGCTACCAACTTATGCAAGGGAAAAATGTTCTTCATCCCATGGGCTGGGATGCTTTTGGTCTGCCTGCAGAAAATGCTGCACTCAAACATAACACCGCCCCAGCTAAATGGACTTACTCCAATACCGATCACATGCGCAGCCAGCTAAAACAGCTGGGCTTTGGTTTTGATTGGTCGCGCGAACTCACCACTTGTAAACCTGATTACTACAAATGGGAGCAATGGTTTTTTACCCGTCTCTATGAGAAAGGCTTGGTCTACAAAAAGATGTCCACTGTTAACTGGGACCCAGTCGACCAAACCGTATTAGCCAATGAACAAGTCATTGATGGTCGCGGCTGGCGCTCAGGCGCATTGGTTGAACGCAAGGAAATCCCTCAGTGGTTTATCAAGATCACCGATTATGCTGAAGAATTATTGAATGATTTGGACAAGCTGCCCAACTGGCCAGAACAAGTCAAAACCATGCAGCGCAACTGGATAGGCAAAAGCCGCGGTCTGGAAATGCGTTTTGATTTGGCATCACCCCTTGGCGAATTCACCGGTTTCGATGTTTACACCACGCGGCCGGATACGGTTATGGGCGTGACCTATGTGAGCCTCGCCGCTGAGCATCCCATCTCAAAATTACTGGCAGAGAAAAACCCAGCTCTCACGCAATTTATTGCTGACTGCAAAGTGCAATCTATAGCCGAAGCCGATATGGCGACTATGGAGAAGAAAGGTATGGATACCGGCATCAAAGCTTTGCATCCAATTACAGGCGAACCTGTTGCCGTTTGGGTCGCGAATTATGTGTTGATGGATTACGGTTCGGGTGCGGTTATGGCTGTGCCTGCGCATGATGAGAGAGATTATGAGTTTGCGCAAAAATATAAATTACCGATAAAGGTAGTAATTGGTCCTGCTGGCTTGCCCCCCTCCGGCTCCCCCTTGCCAGGGGGAGAGTCTAGTCCTCCCCCTGGCAAGGTGGAGCTGGAGGGGGTCTTACCATTCACCGAAAAAGGTGTATTGGTGAATTCCGGCGAATACGATGGCCTCGATTTTAACGCAGCCTTTGATGCAATCTCCTCAACATTGGAAATGGCTAATAAAGGAAGAGTGAAAACCAATTACCGCTTGCGCGATTGGGGTGTTTCACGTCAGCGTTACTGGGGCGCACCGATTCCCATGTTCAATTTGCCAGATGGTGGCGAGATTCCCGTTCCTGCACACAAACTTCCCGTTTTATTGCCAGAAGACGTGGTGATGAATGGTGTGCACTCGCCAATAAAAGCCGATGTAAATTGGAAGAAAGATCAACTCGATGGCAAGCCTGTTGAGCGTGAAACCGATACCTTCGATACTTTTATGGAATCGAGTTGGTATTACGCACGTTACACCTGTCCAAATTTTGAAGGCGGCATGATCGACAAAAAAGCCGCCGACTATTGGTTGCCTGTGGATCAATATGTTGGCGGTATCGAACACGCCATTTTGCATTTGCTCTACTCACGTTTCTTTCACAAATTAATGCGTGATGAAGGTTTGGTGAGTGGTGATGAACCTTTCGAGCGTTTACTTTGCCAAGGCATGGTGAATGCTGAATCATTTTTCATTAAAGAAGCGGATGGAAAAGAAAATTGGATCGAACCTGAGAATGTCGTTATTGAACGAGATGAAAAAGGTCGCCTGATTAAAGCCAGTCACAAACAAACCGGTAAAGCTGTCGAGTTTGGTGGCGTGATTAAAATGTCCAAATCCAAAGCTAACGGTGTTGATCCGGAATCGGTAATCAACCAATACGGTGCAGATACAGTTCGTCTGTTTACTATGTTTGCTGCACCACCAGAGCAAAGTTTGGAGTGGAGTGATTCTGGTGTGGACGGTGCAAGCCGTTTTCTTCGCCGTTTATGGAAAGCAGTAGAAGGACACATTAATGCAGGTACACCAGCAAAATTAGATGTCAGTGCATTACCACAATCACAAAAAGACCTTCGCCGTAAAACTCACGAAACCATTCAAAAAGTGAGTGATGATTGTGGTCGTCGTCAAACATTTAATACTGCTATTGCAGCAGTTATGGAATTATTAAATGAAACCAGCAAACTCGCCGACCGCGCCAACCCACAAGGTTTAGCCGTTGAACGTGAAGCACTGGAAGCGGCGATTTTATTATTGTCTCCAATTGTGCCGCATATCACGCAACATTTATGGCAAGCCTTGGGTCATAGCAGCATTCCACTCAATGAAACCTGGCCAAAACTGGATGAAGCCGCATTGGTTCGCTCAACCATTGAAGTCGTGGTTCAAGTGAACGGAAAATTGCGCGGAAAATTAGATGCTGCCGTTGATGCGCCGAAAGAATGGCTGGAACAAAATGCTCTCGCACAAGAAAATGTGCAGAGATTTTTAGAGGGTGTAACTGTGCGAAAAATTATTATTGTGCCGAATAAACTTGTGAATATTGTGGCGAGTTAATTGTTCCTCCCCCTGCCAAGGGGGAGGTTAGGAGGGGGTAAGGATCTTTATCAAAAAACCTTACCCCACCCCGACCCTCCCCTTGGCAGGGGAGGGAGTTTACCAAGAGAATCCAATGAAAAAATCCTTAATTATTTTTTGTATTTTTTTGCTCACCGCCTGCGGCTGGCATTTGCGTGGTAATAATCCACAGCTTTCATCAAAAATGGAATGGGTCAATATTTCTATTACAGCGGATGACGAACATACAGCTTTGTTTACTTATTTGCGACCTTTGCTCGACATTTATCGATTAAAAGAAGTGGCTGATGATTCAGCGACGACT
>CAZICR010000095.1:0-9531 GCA_964537795.1 uncultured Cellvibrionaceae bacterium
AAAATAGAATCAGAACCTTACATTCTTTGGTGAAATCAGATAATGCGGACGCTTTGCGCCGTGCCGCTCATAGTTTTAAAGGTAGCTGCAGCAATATAGGTGCGCCCCTGTTAGCTTCCTATTGCTCTGTCCTTGAACAAAAGGGTGGGGATAATCAATTGGACAACATTGAAAAAGATATTGATCTTATTAAAACCGAATATGAAATAGTTAAAAGTCTGCTTATGGATTTGTAACTCGCCCCTCAGCTTTTTGGCATCCCTCTTGCTCCTTTACCCGGTAGATAGTATTTAAATTAAAAAAGCGGCAACCCTTTGCCGTTCTTGCCGGGAGCTGTTCATGAATAAATCTGTATTACCTATGTCATTTGATCCCCTATCACTGGCCAAGCCAGCGGTGAAAAAACCTCAATTTTCCGAAACTGTTCAGCAGGGAAGTTTTGCTGAGCGATTGTCGCAATCCCAACGCGAATTAAAAAAAGATAAAACACTGGATACTGTCGAAACCAAGCCTAGGGAAAAAACATATGTTGAAAATCCCAAAGCCAGGGCTGCGACAGAAAATTCATCGCATCAAAAAAAACATGTGAAAAAAGAAGTGGTCGATCAGAAGCAAGAACCGGTTTCGCGGCCTGAAGCATCAATCAAAACTGAAAAAGAAAATCTGCAGCAAACAAGCCAGAATCCTGAGGCTTCTGAGCAGGAATCTTCAACAGAGGCCATTGGGAATTCGGAGATGGCAGCTGAGCCAACATTTACTGTAAAACCAATATTGGAACCTGGTTTGGGGATGACTGAAACTACTGTTGAATCTGGGTCAATAACGACAGACACAATCGCAGCAGTAGTTCCGGAAGTAGAATCATTGAACGGGAATTTTGCGCAGTTTCAACTTGATTCTGAAAAAGATCCGCCAATCGCCGAAACCAATCAAGAACTGATTACTAAAGGTATGGACATTAAGGAGTTTGGCGAAAATTATTTACAAGGAATTGATATCAGATTAGAACAAAAACCTCTTGCGACGGATATAAATGGGCTCGCAGAAACAATTCCTTTGCCGGAGATGGTTGCGATGAATTCGCCGAAAGAAACAGCGGCAACTCCACCAGTGATTATTCCTTTTACGCTTCCCGAATCCAAAATTCCGTCTGGGTCAGCATCTGCGTTGACTTCGGTGCCTAATATCATGGCTGATGAAAACGGCATGAATTTACCGCCGGAATTAATGGTGAATAATCTGGAAGAAGAATCACATGACAGTTTTGATAGCTTTGCAGAACTCACCAGCGAAACAAAAACAGAAGACAAGTCGACAAAAGCCGATTTGTTTAGATCTTTATTGGCCCAATCGCAAACTGAAAAAACTTCATTGGTTACTGAAAAACCAACGACTCCTGCATCACCTCTGGTTGCGCCATTAACAACTGCACAGGTAGCGACCGCAAATCGTTTGTTTGTTCCACAAACTCAATTGGGAATGAATGCAGCTAATCCGAATTGGGGAAATGCAGTAGGTGAAAAAATTCTGTGGATGGCGAATCAACAATTGTCTTCTGCGGACATCCGACTTGATCCACCTGAATTAGGTAGTTTGCAAGTGAAAGTGACTGTGCAGCAGGACCAAGCGAACATCACTTTTATTAGTCCTCATCCACAGGTACGCGAATTATTGGATCAACAAGTGACTCGCTTGCGTGAAATGTTTGCCGAACAAGGTTTGAATCTGGGGCAAGTGGATATCGCAGATAAACGTGAACAACAATCCGATCAATCTGATGAAGAATCCAAAACCAGAAGCCGTTTTGTGAGTGAAGAATCTGAAGAAACTCAAGTGGCGTCTATTTCCAGTCTTTATTTAGTTGATCAGTTTGTTTAAAAGCATGACCCCACCCTAACCCTCCCCATCCCAGGGGAGGGGATAGTTCCCCACTTTGAAAAAGGGGGGCGGAGTAGGGATTTAAGATGGTCAAATTTTTCTGAGATTTTAAATCCCCCCTAACCCCCCTTTTTCAAAGGGGGGAACAGTTATCCCCATAAATCCTGCAAATTCAAAACCCGCTGCTAAGCTTTAGTAAGCAAAAGCGTCAGTGATGCTGGCATATCTATTGCTCAATCATCTAAAAGCGGAAAAAGTGACGGAGTTTTGACATGGCTACAGATCCTAAAAAAGCCAAAGCGAAAGAAGTAGATAAAGAAGAAGGTGCCGAAGGTGCGGATCAAGCGGCCGATGAAGGAAAAAAGAAAAAGAAAAAATTATTCATCATGATTGGAGTAGGAATATTGCTTATGGTGTTTTCCATAGGCGGAACGCTTCTGGCAGTGAAATTACTTTCTTCCGATTCCAAAAAAGATTCGACCGAAAAATCTGTCGATGACGAGAAAAATGAAGAGGACGAGGAAGAGGGCGAAGAAGAGGTTGAAGTTGAAGCTGCGCCTGCAATTTATTACACCATGGAGCCTAATTTCACAGTGAATTTCAGCGTTGAAGGACGACAACGTTATTTGCAAGCGGAAATAACCTTGATGTATCGCAATGCAGAAGTGGATTCATTATTGAAATTACATATGCCTGCAATTCGTAATCAGTTGGTCATGTTGCTGAGTACAAAAAGTTTTGATGAGTTACAAAATCCTGACAGCCGTGAAAAACTGAAAGTTGAAGCACTGCAAGCGATCCAATCAATACTGGATAAGGAAAATGCCGTGCTTAAACAAAAAGATAAAACGGATGAAGAGGAAGAAGAGCAAGAAGAAGATGAAGAAGAAGTCGAAAAAGAGGATCCATTAGTGATTGAACAAGTGCTATTTACCCGTTTCGTAATGCAATAGGACTAATCAAGTGCAAGACTTACTTTCACAAGACGAAATCGATGCGCTCTTACACGGCGTTGATGACGGCAATATTGACACTGAGTCAGATCTTGATCCAGGGGTGATCAAATCCTATGACCTGACCAGTCAAGATCGAATAGTGCGTGGTCGTATGCCCACGCTGGAAATGATTAACGAACGTTTTGCCCGTTATACAAGAATCAGTATGTTCAACTTGTTGCGTCGTACGGCAGATGTTTCTGTTGGCGGCGTGCAAATTCAAAAATTTGGAGAATATGTTCACACGCTTTATGTTCCTACCAGTTTGAATATGGTGAAGTTTCGTCCTTTGCGTGGAACAGCATTAATTATTTTAGATGCGCGTTTAGTGTTTAAATTGGTCGATAATTTTTTTGGTGGCGATGGTCGTCATGCAAAAATTGAAGGTCGCGAATTTACGCCAACGGAATTACGTGTAGTGCAAATGGTACTGAATCAGGGATTCATTGATTTGGCAGAAGCTTGGAAAGCAGTTTTCCCCGTCAATTTTGAATATATTCACTCGGAAGTAAATCCCTCGCTTGCAAATATTGTCAGCCCCAGTGAAGTGGTGGTTGTCAGCACTTTCCATATTGAATTGGATGGCGGTGGTGGTGAATTACATATCACCATGCCTTATTCAATGATTGAACCTATTCGTGAAATTCTTGATGCAGGTTTGCAAAGCGATACCGATGAACAGGATGACCGTTGGGTAAAGGCATTACGGGAAGATGTGCTTAATGCAAAAGTTGATTTGGAATGTGATGTGGTACGTCGGGATATTACCTTGCGCAATATTGTTGATTTAAAAGAAGGTGATGTTATTCCAATTGATTTTCCCGATTATCACGTACTTACTGCCAATGGTGTACCTATGTTTAGAACACAAATGGGACAACATAATGGAAATTTGGCATTAAAAATATTGGAATTTATTGATCGTTCCAGTGCATACAACATAACCGGAACAAAAGGTGAACAAAATGGCAAAAGATGATCAAGATGCTATGGCCGACGATTGGGCTGCTGCTATGGCTGAACAAGCCACAACAGATGATGTAATGTCTCAAGCAGTATCTTTTGAAGAATTAAAAGATGACGGATCCAAAATGGGTTCAATGAGTCCTGAGTTGGAAGTCATTCTGGATATTCCTGTTTCCATTTCCATGGAAGTAGGGCGCACGTCCATCACTATTCGTAATTTATTACAATTGAATCAGGGATCAGTGATTGAGTTGGATCGGTTGGCGGGTGAACCGCTGGATGTCTTGGTCAATGGAACTTTAATTGCGCATGGCGAAGTGGTTGTCGTTAATGAAAAGTTTGGTATTCGCATGACCGATGTAATCAGCCCTTCCGAACGAATTAAAAAATTGCGTTAAACCAAATAAAAAATGAGGCATTAATCATGAGTGCAAGTGCAAGTTTAATTCAGGTGACGCTCGCATTAATGCTGATGGTAGGTTTGATATTAGGTTTGGCCTGGTTAGCAAGACGCTTTGGTCAACCCTTATTTCAGCAAAATAAACAATTGCGTTTAATAGCCAGTTTGTCTTTGGGCGTTAAAGAAAAAATTATTTTGGTAGAAGTTGAAGGAAAACAATTAGTGTTGGGAGTGACGCCTCAACAAATTACTTCTTTGCATGTGATGGATGCCCCTGCCAAGACAGATGACAATAGTAAAACAGACCTTCTTGTTTCTACTGAAGAAGAGCCTGCAGAAAAAACCATTGCATCGGATTTCAGTAAAAAGTTAATGGAAATTTTGAAAGTGTCGTGATGGAAAGCCCTCACCCTAGCCCTCTCCCAGAGGGAGAGGGGACAGATTACGCTCTGCAAAAAGTAGGGAGTAAAGTCCCTCCCCCTTGCCAAGGGGGAGGTTAGGAGGGGGTGAAAGATTAAAGGGAATCATTAAAAAAAATCCTCACCCTAACCCTCTCCTGAAGGGAGAGGGAATTATCCGAAGGAATCAACAAATGAATTTCGTTTTAAAAAATATTGTGACATTAATTTTATTATTCCTGTGTCATTCCGTTTTGGCACAAACAACACCTGCACCTTTGCAAACGCCTTCTACCACTTTACCCGCACAACAAACTGTACCCGTGGGGTCATCATTACCTGCAATTCCCGGCTTGCCTGCATTTACAGTGCAAACCAATTCCAAAGGTCAACAGGAATACACTGTGACTCTACAAATTTTAATTCTCATGACCATGCTGACATTTTTGCCAGCCATTCTCATGATGATGACCTCATTCACTCGAATTATTATAGTGTTTTCTATTTTGCGTCAGGCACTTGGCTTGCAACAATCACCATCCAATCAAATTTTAGTGGGGCTAGCTTTGTTTTTGACTTTATTTATCATGCAGCCGGTATTGCAAAAAGTGAATTCAGATGCATTGCAACCTTATATTAATAATCAAATCAGCCCACAAGAAGCTTTAGCGAAAACAGCAGCACCTTTTCATCAATTTATGTTAGCACAAACGCGTGAATCAGATATTGCATTATTTGTAGGCATTGCCAAACATCCGCCGATTGCAACACCGGAAGAGACGCCTTTTACGATTTTAATTCCCGCTTTCATTATCAGTGAATTAAAAACTGCTTTTCAAATTGGTTTTATTATTTTTATTCCATTTTTGGTCATTGATATAGTTGTCTCCAGTGTGTTGATGGCCATGGGGATGATGATGTTGTCACCACTGATTATTTCCTTGCCATTTAAAATTATGTTGTTCGTGCTAGTGGATGGGTGGGCATTGATTGTTGGCACACTCGCTGCCAGTTATGGTGTTTAGCGGTTTTATTGAGATGGGAGAAAAGTTATGACACCTGAAGTAGTAATGGATTTATTTTCCGACGCCTTTTTCCTGACTATTTTAATGTTGATAGTGATTATCGGCCCTGGATTAATTGTGGGTTTAGTGGTGAGTATGTTTCAGGCAGCCACACAAATTAACGAACAAACCTTAAGTTTTTTACCACGTCTAATCGTGACTATTGTGACTTTGATGATTGCTGGCCCCTGGTTACTGACCAAATTTATGGATTTATTCAATCGACTTTATTCTGCCATTCCCCATTTGATTGGCTGATAAAAGATTATGCAAGAATTTATTATCACCGAAGAGCAACTCAATCAATTTATTGGCCAGTATTTGTGGCCCATGTTACGAATTGGTGCTTTTTATATGGCTGCACCTATTGTGGGTGCCCGCACAGTTCCAGCGCGTTTGCGCATTATTTTAACTCTATTTACAGCGATTCTGGTTGCTCCGGTATTACCACCTGCACCGACGATTAGTTTTATGTCGGCGGAAGGTGTGGTGATGATCATGAAAGAAGTCTTGATTGGTTTGGGTTTGGGTTTTTCTATCCAGGTTGTGTTGCAAGCATTTTTATTAGCCGGCCAATATATTTCACAAAAAATGGGCCTTGGGTTTGCGTCGATGAATGATCCGGCGAATGGTGTAAGTGTTGCGATTATTTCGCAATTTTATTTGTTATTAACAACCTTATTATTTTTAAGTTCAAACGGTCATCTCATTATTATTCAATTATTAATCGACAGTTACCAACGCTTTCCGTTGTTAGCCAGTGGGTTTTCAGATCAACAATTTTCTATCATTGTACATTTGGGTTCCTGGATGTTCGCTGCCGCTTTATTAATTAGCTTGCCTTTATTCACTGCCTTGATGATTGTAAATATTTCTTTTGGTGTGATGAGTCGGTCGGCTCCGCAAATGAATATTTTCAGCGTGGGTTTTCCCATTACATTATTGTTTGGATTTATTTTGATGTGGTTTAGTTTGGCGAATTTTTTACCTTTGTATTTTGAATTAATGGATGAGGGGATGAGTTTGGTAATGGGGTTGCTGAGATAAATGGCAGAAGAAGACGACAGTGGTCAGGAAAAAACGGAAGAGGCCAGTTCGCGCAAGCTTGAGAAAGCGCGCGAAGATGGCCAGGTTCCCCGATCACGTGAATTAACCACTACCGCAATTTTATTAATTTCCGGTATTGGTCTTTATATGTTTGCCGGATTTATGTCGAACAAAATATTAGGCTTAACACGAGAAAATTTTTCAATCAGTCGCGAAGCGATTTTTGATCCTAATGCCATGCTGTCTCGCCTTGCTGCTGCTATGTTTGATGGCTTGCTGAGTATTATGCCATTGATTGCTTTGTTGGTTGTGGCTTCGATTGTAGGGCCAATCGCTTTGGGCGGATGGTTATACAGCCCGCAATCCATGTTGCCCAAGTGGGACCGTATAAGTCCACTTGCCGGATTAAAGCGAATGTTTTCCATGAAGTCGGTTATGGAATTATTGAAAGCTTTGGCAAAAGTATTGGTGATACTAGGTGCAACAGTTTTGGTCTTGCAATTTTATGCGCAATCCATGTTTCGTTTGGGCGATGAAGCAGTCAATAATTCGATTGTTCACTCGCTGGAAATTTCTGTACAAGCACTGATTATTTTATCTGCTGTGACTATTTTGATTGCAGCGATTGATGTACCGATTCAAATTTGGGAATTCACTAAAAAAATGCGCATGTCGCGTCAGGATTTAAAAGACGAATCCAAAGACACTGATGGTAAACCTGAAGTGAAAGGGCGCATCAGGCAATTACAACGCGAAATTGCCCAGCGCCGCATGATGTCAAAAGTACCGGAAGCGGATGTCATCATCACTAACCCGACGCACTACGCAGTGGCATTAAAATATCAACCTGAAGTTATGGCTACACCTGTGCTGTTAGCAAAAGGCGGTGATCATGTTGCATTAAAAATACGCGAGATTGCCGCTGCACACAAAATAGAAATTATTGAATCACCGGCTCTTGCGCGAGCTATTTATCACACCACTGATCTGGATGCAGAAATTCCATCTGGGTTATATTTGGCAGTTGCGCAAATTCTGGCTTATGTATTTCAATTGCGAAATTTCCGTAAAGGAAAAGGTGA
This sequence comes from uncultured Cellvibrionaceae bacterium, assembly GCA_964537795.1. Lineage (GTDB taxonomy): Bacteria > Pseudomonadota > Gammaproteobacteria > Pseudomonadales > Cellvibrionaceae > Cellvibrio. The sequence goes on from CAZICR010000095.1 coordinate 7,831, forward strand.
TAAACCTCTGTATCCCAAAAATATTAAAATTCCTAAAGATATGGAGTTCGATTAATCTTGTGGATGATGGACCATCGACTGAATCGTTTGTGTTTTGGCTTTACCTGCTGAAAAAACCCAGCGCAAACATCTTACCCACCAAGACCATTGTTTTATTTCCGGACTGAATTGCAAATTGAGTTGTGCTGTCGCCAGTGCATCTTCAATCAGTGCATCATGTAATGGTCGATAGATTAAGGGCCAAGTCAGAAGTGCCAAGCCCTTGGGGTTTAATTCCAATAAATGTTGCAGTTGACATGAATTGCTGGAAGTCGCTGTGACTTCGAATCTGTGCATTCCCCGAAAACCGCTAGGGCCGCTAAACCTGAAGCTGATGAATTTTCCTCTTGAATAATTTTCAACAAAATAACGAATAGGACCGTGGCCGCCTCTGGCGCCAATTGACAATTCGCGATCGAATTTCATATTGGGCCAGATATAACTTGGCCATAGGCAATTTTTCGGGGATGCGAGTAAATCGATTAAACCACCAACCCTGGAAGCCGGGCAGTTAAAGAGCCTCTGGTGTATATTGATAACCGGCATTGGTATCTCCATTAATTTTGAGGACTAATCTTATTTCCATTCTTGTTAAAAAGCGCGCAAAATTAGTTCAGTTTTTTCATTTTGTGGATCCATCATGATTATTGAAACCGGAAAAGTGGTCTCCGTGGAACCTGAAGGCTTATGGGTTGAAACTATTTCGCGCTCGGTTTGTGGCACTTGCAAGGCAGAAAAAGGTTGTGGGCAAAGTTTGATGGCGAAATGGTCAGGCCATACCAGTTATATTTGGGTGCTGTTGGAAGGTCGTAATCCCGATGCTTATCACGCAGGTGATTCAATTCAAATCGGTATACCCGAAGATATTATTGCAAGAGGGTCAATGATTGTGTATTTGGTGCCATTGGTAGTGATGGTATTGATGACATTATTCGCACATCAATTATTTTCCAATGAATTGGTAACCATTCTATCGGCAATTCTTGGATTATTTTTGGGCGGTATAATTATTCGTTGGCATGCGTACAAAACACGATTTGATCCGCGTTTGCAGCCAGTATTGATTGATGATCAGGAAAGAGTAAATATTGTTGAGTTGGGCGTAAATCAATAAGGGTTGTTTGTCGTCATCCCGCCAGGCGAGTATGACGACATAATTTCAAAATTAAATTTTAAAATCAATCAAGCCAATACTTTCAAGGCTGCATCGTAATTAGGTTCGTTGGCAACTTCAGAAACCAATTCAGTGTGCAGTACTTTTCCGTCAGTTCCAATCACTACGATCGCACGTGCAGTCAGTGCCGTTAACGGGCCATCAACAAATTTGACGCCATAGTCGGTAGCAAAACTGGAGCGAAAGCCGGAAGCAGTAACGACTTTTTCCAATCCTTCCGCGCCACAAAAACGGCTGAGTGCAAAAGGTAAGTCCTGGGAAGCACAAACCACAACGGTGTTATCCAATGCGTTGGCTTTTTCATTAAAGGTGCGAACGGATTGCGCGCAGGTTGGCGTATCAACACTGGGAAATATATTGAGAATAATACGTTTGCCAGCAAAACCTTCGGATGTGACATCGGCTGCAACAGATTGTGCAAGTTTAAATGCAGGGGCCTTGCTGCCAACCTGAGGTAAATTTCCGTTTGTATTAAATGGGTTTCCTTT
>CAZICR010000096.1:0-9487 GCA_964537795.1 uncultured Cellvibrionaceae bacterium
TGTTTCATGATGTGACTGAGCAGCGTCGTTTGAGTGGTGAAGTCAGTTACCAAGCGACGCATGATGCATTGACAGGATTGTTAAATCGAGTTGAATTTGAATCCCGCTTAAGAAGATTGCTGCACAAATCCCATGAAGACAAATCGCAACACGCATTAATGTATATAGACCTGGATCAATTTAAAATAGTTAACGACAGTTGTGGTCATTCCGTGGGCGACCAGCTGTTGCAACAAGTCAGCAAAATTCTTTATGAAACAGTTCGTACACGAGACACTTTAGCTCGATTGGGTGGTGATGAATTTGGTGTGATTCTTGAGCATTGCTCTACAGATCAGGCCCAACGCGTTGCTCAGGAAATATGTGAAAAAATGGAGAATTTCCGGTTTTTACACGAACAAAAGCGTTTTCGAATTGGTACCAGTATTGGTCTGGTTCAAATCGATAATCGTTGGTCAAATACAGCTTCTTTGATGCAGGCTGCTGATACTTCGTGTTATGCAGCCAAAGATGCAGGAAGAAATCGTGTTCATGTATGGTTTGATACCGATCAGGCCATGCGCCTTCGCCATACAGAAATGCAATGGACATCTCGTATTGAATCGGCTCTGGATGAAAATAGATTTGAATTGTATGCGCAGCGAATCTCGAGTCTGAGAGATATTGAGGGTGTTCATATGGAAGTGTTATTGCGTATGAAAGATACAGATGGAACTATAGTGAGCCCTGGCGCTTTTATGCCGGCTGCTGAACGATTTCATATGGCGACAAGAGTTGACCGATGGGTATTACGAAACGTGATTGAATGGTGTAAAAACAATTTGGAAGACACCCGTCAAATACATATGATTTCAATTAATTTGTCTGGCCAGTCGGTAGGGGATAGAAGTTTTCATCGTCAAGCTATTGAACTCTTGATGGGCGCTGGCAATTCGTTGTGCTCCAAAATTTGCGTTGAAATTACTGAAACAGTTGCTATTACTAATCTTGCTGATGCCTCTTTGTTTATAGAGCAGCTGCATTCATTGGGTATTAAAGTGGCATTGGATGATTTCGGCGCTGGAGCTTCATCGTTTGGTTATCTAAAAAAATTAGGTGTCGATATTTTAAAAATCGACGGACAATTTATTCGTGATATCGTTGAAGATCCTCTAGACGATGCAGCTGTACGATGCTTTATTGATGTTGCTAACTTAATTGGATTAAGAACTGTTGCTGAGTTTGTTGATAAGCCTGCGGTGCTGGAGCGAGTGAAAGAATTGGGAATTGATTATGCACAGGGATTTTTGTTGCACAAACCTGAGCCTATAGGTTTAGCTATTCGCGAAATAAAAAATAAAAATGTAGCTTGATAGCCAGCAGTTGCTATTTCGCAGTAACCAATAAGAGCTATTCGTTAGTCCGATAACTGATGGCTGGCTCTCTCTTCTTTTGATTGCACCGACTACGGGGTTAGGTTTAGATTCTTTGTGGTTTTATGTGATAATATGCGATATTCCTGCTTCAAACTTCTAATCTGGTATCTTGCGGGCATCAACGCTGGAAAAGAAGATAAAACGATTGATCTGGATTTGAGTTTCACAGGAAATAAATCCGGATTTTTAATTGCAAGCGGTAGCAGCGAGCGTGATTTTACTTCCCAATCTATCAATAGCAAGCGATTACAATTAACACTTAACAATAATCAAGGTTTTGTTTTGGTGTTCAAGTAATTTGGATTCAAATAGTTTTTTATTAAAAATCTCTTTCAGGGTATGGTAATTTTAGAAATGATACAAGCAGCGATTGAGCCTACTGAATTTGGTATTACCCCGGCAGGCGAAACAGTTTACGAATATACTCTCATCAATTCCAAAGGCAGTTTTGTTAAAATAATCAATTTTGGTGGCATTATTACCCAGCTTCATGTGCCTGATAAACAGGGAGTAATATCTGATGTAGTATTGGGTTTTGAAACACTTGAACCCTATATCGATCAATCACCCTATTTTGGTGCAATTATTGGTCGGTATGGTAATCGCATTGCAAATGCCCGTTTTCAATTAAATGACAAAACCTATTCTCTGGGTGCCAATAATGGTGTGAATAACTTACACGGTGGTCCGGTTGGATTTGATAAAAAGGTGTGGGAAGCAGAAACTTTTTATGACGCAAAAGGGCCAGGTTTAAAATTGCATTTGTTAAGTGCTGATGGCGATCAAGGTTTTCCGGGTAATCTGGAAGTAACGGTGATTTATCAATTTACCGAAGAAAATGAATTGCATGTGGATTACCGGGCAACCACTGATCAGGCAACACCTGTGAATCTGACCCAGCATAGTTATTTTAATTTATCCGGCGTCGGGGATATATTGAATCATCAAATGCAAATTTTTGCTGACAAAATAGTACCTATTAATTCTTTGCAAATTCCAACTGGCGAATTGATGCCGGTCATGGGAACAGAGTTTGATTTTTTGCAGCCCAAGTCCATTGGGCAAGACATCAACCAAGGCAGCCAACAATTGCAAAATGGTTTTGGTTATGACCACACTTATGTAATCAATCAACCCTTTAAAAAGGCGCTCACATTGGCAGCGCGTGTTGTTGATTTTTTTTCAGGTCGTGCGCTGGAGGTCTTGACCCAAGAGCCTGGCGTACAATTTTATTCAGGGAATTTTCTTGATGGCAGTTTGCATGGTAAAGGTAAAGCTTATCAACACCGATCAGGATTTTGTTTGGAACCGCAACATTTCCCGGATTCCCCCAATCAGCCTCATTTTCCCTCCAGTATTTTAATGCCGGGTGAGATTTACGAAACTAAAACGATTTTCAAATTTTTGGTCAATTAATGAGTTTTAGAATGCTGCTGAGTATAGCTTGTGCATTTTGGGTTTTGTCATAGCAGGCTTTTATTCCCAAATCACTATTGAGTGCAGGGTGTTTTGGCGTGGGTAGGTCGGTAAAAATGCAAACAGGAATGCCACTGGTTTTAGGATTGCGTTTTAATTCGAGACACAGCATTTTGTTATCGGATGACATTATCTCTTCGCTGATTAAAATTAAATCAGGGCTAAGCTCCAATGATAAATCCAAACATTCTTTCGTCGAATCGCAAGTCAAAATATTAAATTGTTGATTGAACAATTCTGAAAAATGTTGAATGGATTTTGGATTGGTATCGGCGATCAACAATGTTTTGTGGGATGCCATTTCTTCGACAAGAGAACGATTGCGTCCACTGCGTTTAGCTTTATATAGCGCACGATCTGCATGTTTAATCAATTCATCCATGCTGTGAGCGACGGCTCTTAAACAGGTTGCGCCACCAACACTGGCGGTGACATGAATACTGGTTAATGAGGTTGTATGCGGGATCATCAACTGGCAAATAGCACTATTAATCGCTTGCGCAACACAATAGGCACCTTGCATATCGGTATCAGGTAAAAGAACAATAAATTCTTCACCACCATAACGACCCAATATATCGGTAGTACGATGCAAACAACTTTTTATTGCCTGGGTAATTTTTTTTAGGCAAGCATCACCTGCAGGATGCCCGTAATGGTCGTTATAAAGTTTGAAGTGATCAACATCGATCATTAGCAAACTAATAGGTTGCTGTTGTCTTTTGGTTTGTGACCATTGTTGTAGCGCTAGTTCATTGAAGGAACGGCGATTGTAAATTTGCGTCAGGCTATCCAACTGGCTGAGTGCTTCCAGTTCATTGTTGAGTCGATTTAATTGATCCCTCATTTCGGCAATTCTTTCCATTGCACGAATTTTGGCTTTAATAATCATCATGCTGACAGGTTTGATCAGGTAATCGTCACCACCGGCTTCTATACCTTCGCGGTAGCTTTCGTCGTCAGCACAACCTGTCACAAACACAATAGGAATCCAATGGCCGGCAAGCCATTCTCGAATTAATCGGGTGGTTTCAAATCCATTTAATCCAGGCATTTCAACATCCATGATAATCATGTCTACAGGCTGGTTTTCCAGCATCTGCAGGGCTTCTTCACCACTCCTGGCAATGATTGGAGTGTGTCCAGCATCGACGATAAAACTACGCATGGCGTGTCGTAAAGTTGCGCTGTCTTCAACCAGTAAAATTTTCATACTAATCCGAGAGTTATTGATTAAATTGGGATTCCCGTCCCGTGTAACTATTGACCCTCTCCCAAGCTCTGTCAAGGCGCCCATTCTGGCGATTTTCATGGCTAACTTAGGTGCCGGCGGTCACAGAATAGCGTTTGCCCCAAACACGACATTGGTGGCATTTTGTTGTTGTTTTCTGTATGTTGGCGAGCATTTTTTTGGAGAATAGGTAAGCAATACAATGAGTGAGTTTGATGATATTCGACCTTATTATGATCATGAAGTCAGACCGACATTGGATCGTATTCTTGCGGATCCAGAATTGGTTCATGCTGTCACCCACTTAACTTTTCCCAAAACAGAAAATTGGTTGGGCTGGATGTGGCGCCCATTGGTCAGAGCAAAGCTCAGGAAAGAGTTGGCACCGGTTAAGGATGTTCGTAGTTTTCAGCAAATTGTAGAAAAGTACATGAGCAAAATGATCCGTTCACGGGTGAGAACCGTCACGGTGTCTGGATTGGATAAGCTCGACAAAACCAGATCTTATCTTTTTATCAGCAATCATCGTGATATAGCGATGGATCCCGCCTTTGTTAACTGGGTTTTATTTCACAACCAAAGTAATACTTTGCGCATTGCGATCGGTGACAATTTATTAACCAAACCCTTTGCATCAGATTTAATGCGTTTGAATAAAAGTTTTATCGTCAATCGCAGTGCAAAAGCACCACGTGAAAAATTAAAAGCCGCCAAGCATTTATCTGCCTATATTCATCATTCTATTGTGAATGAACATTCGAGTATCTGGATTGCACAGCGTGAGGGTCGTGCCAAAGATGGTTGTGATAAAACAAACTCGGCTGTATTGGGTATGATTACACTCAACAAACCCAAAAGTGAATTATTGGCAGACTACATTCGTTCATTGCATATAGTGCCCGTCTCCATTTCTTATGAGCTGGATCCTTGTGATGCGGCCAAAGCGCGCGAATTGTATTTGCAAAAAACAGAAGGCAGCTATCAAAAAGAAGAACACGAAGATGTGCGCAGTATTGCGATGGGGATTGCCGGACAAAAAGGTCATATTCATTTGGCATTCGGCGAGGAAATGCGAGCGGATTACCAGGATAACGATGGCCTGGTGGCTGAGTTGGATCAACAAATTCTCAACAATTACGTATTACATGCCACCAATTGTTTTGCCTATGAGATGTTATTCAATCAAATTCCAAAGGTAAAATATTCAGATAAACAAATCGCTTATGATCCGTCTGCTTTGGTTGAAGAAAAAGCAGCGTTTGTAGAGCGTATCCAGGCAATACCAGAGGCTCATCGCGAAATAGCTTTGGCTATTTATGCTAACCCCGTAAAGAGTAAATTGAATCCTGATGCTCAGTGACGATACCAAAAAAACGATTCAAACTGCGTACAGTCAGTTTTTGGAAAACAAAGGACTGAAATCGCGTTACGGCCAAAAAATGATGATTGCCGAAATTGCCAAATCGCTGGGCAATATCGAATTGGATGAAGAAGGCGTGAGGGAATCATCTGCTGAAAATGGCAATCACATTTGCGTCGTGGAAGCGGGTACTGGCACAGGTAAAACCATTGCTTATTTATTACCAGCATTGGTGATGGCCAAATATCTTGGAAAAAAATTAGTAATTTCCACTGCGACTGTCGCACTGCAAGAGCAAATTATTCATAAGGATCTTCCCGAACTCGCCAAAAATGCCGGATTAAATTTCAGTTTTAATTTGGCTAAAGGTCGTGGACGTTATCTGTGTTTAACCAAATTGGATAATGTGATTGCCGAATACCAAAGTGGTATTAATCCAACACGTGCTTTGTATGAAGATGAATATCCAAGTCTTTCGGCACAACACTACAAACTTTATCAATCCATGATGGATTCGCTCGCCGCCAATAAATGGAATGGTGAACGCGACACTTGGCCACAAGCACTTGAACAAGAAGAGTGGCAAATAATTACTACCGATCATCGTCAATGCACAGGGCGTCGTTGTTCGAATGTCTCTGCCTGCAGCTTTTTTAAAGCGAGAGATACCTTGCATGCGGTGGATTGCATAGTGACCAATCATGATTTGGTATTGGCAGATTTGGCGTTGGGCGGTGGTGCAATTTTACCGGCACCGGAAGATGCGATTTTTGTGTTTGATGAAGGCCATCATCTGCCGCAAAAAACCCTAAATCATTTTGCGCATCACAGCCGAATTTCATCAACCAGCAAATGGTTGGATCAATCCAATAAAAGTTTGGGCGCCTTGTTGGGTGCAATTAGCGGGGCAGGTGACGTTGATCGTTTTGCCGAGCAGCTGCCTGCATTGTTTGTCAGTTGCAAAAGTTTGTTAGATCAAATTTTTCCGCAGTTTGAACAATTAGTACAGCAAATCCAATTTGCTGATCGCGAATCCCACTATCGTTTTGAGCAAGGAAAGATTCCGGATGATTTAAAAGAACACTGCAGTAATCTTTATAAAGAATTTGATCGCTTGACAGAAATTCTCGGCAAAATGTCAGAAGAAGTAGGTAAAGCAATGGAAGATGCACATTGCCCTGTACCTAAAGTAGATTTGGAAAATTATTATCCTTTAATTGGTACCTGGCATTCACGCGCAGAACTTAATCGTGATCTGTGGGTCACCTACGCAACCGCCGATGCAGAAACTGATGCTCCCAAAGCGCGTTGGTTAACTCCGGTTGATCAAACTGGCGGTATTGATATTGAAGTCTGCTCCAGCCCGATTTTGGCTGCAAAAACTTTGCAACATTCTTTATGGAATCGTGCCTGTGGTGTTGTGATTACATCAGCAACACTCACCGCATTGGGAAATTTTCAACGCTTTAAAATGCGCGCAGGAACTCCTGATTCGGCGCAGTATCATAGTTTTCAAAGTCCATTTAATTTTCAGGAATCTACATTGGAAATTCCATTGGCAACGGTTGATGCCAGCAATGCTGATCTACATACTTTGGCGATTATCGATCAACTGCCGAATATTATTGATTTGAATGCAGGCACTCTGGTTTTATTTTCCTCGAAAAAACAAATGCTGGATGTCTACGAAGAATTGCCAGCAGAATTGCAAAATAAAATTTTGCTGCAAGGCGATGCATCCAAACAGGAAATGTTAATTCAGCACAAACAAAAAATTGATCGGGGCGAGGGCAGTGTGCTCTTTGGTTTGGCGAGTTTTGCAGAGGGTGTGGATTTACCTGGAAATTATTGCACGCACGTGATTATCGCCAAATTACCTTTTGCTGTTCCAGATGATCCGATTGAAGCAGCTTTATCTGAATGGATTGAATCGCGTGGTGGAAATGCGTTTATGGAGTTAACTGTACCTGATGCGAGTTTGAAATTAATTCAAGCCTGTGGCCGATTATTAAGAACCGAAACTGACAAGGGCAAAATCAGTTTGTTGGATCGCCGCATTATTAGTAAGCGTTATGGCAAGGCGATTTTGAATTCTTTGCCACCGTTTCGGCAGGTGATTAATTGAAAAAACTTCACCCAAAGGGGTGAAGTTAGCTCCTCCCTTTGAAAAAGGGAGGCGGGGGAGGGATTTAAGATGGTCGGTTTTACGAAGACTTTAAATCCCTCTAGCCCCCCTAACCCCCCTTTTTCAAAGTGGGGAACAGTTCCTCCCCCTTGCGGAGTGCAAGATTTTAAGGGAGTCAGTGAAAAGCTAATCGTCGCGGAGCCAATTATGAAACCATTAATCAAAGTACTTATTTTTCTTCTCGGCCTCATCTGCCTCACTGCCACCGCCAACGAATGCGTAATCACTCTTCATGGCATGGGTCGAACCTCAAAATCAATGAATACCTTGGCCAAATCATTACAAAAAGAAAATTATCTGGTCTATAACATCGATTATCCATCACGCACCAAAACTATTGAAGAATTAGCTGAAGCAGTGGTTAAACAAGGTTTGGATTATTGTGAAAAACATCAGGCAGAAAAAATTTATTTTGTAACTCACTCCTTGGGTGGTTTGTTGGTGCGTTATTATTTTTCTAGGTATCCCACAGGAAAATTGGCGCGAGTTGTCATGTTGGGGCCGCCGAATAAAGGCAGTCAGGTTGCCGACAATTTACAGTCCTGGGATATGTTTAAATCAATCAATGGTCCTGCAGGTCAACAACTGGGTACGGATATCAATAGCTTTTGTAATCAATTACCTGCGGCAAATTTTGAAGTGGGTATTATTGCAGGCACCAAGACCTTCAATCCTATTTTATCCCAAATGTTACCTAATCCGGATGATGGTAAGGTAACTGTAGAAAATACCAAAATCGATGGCATGAAAGATTTTATTGCGCTGCCAGTGACGCACACTTTTATGATGAAAAATAAAAAAGTTATTGGTCAGGTAATCCATTTTTTAAAAGATGGGCAGTTCAATCATGAAAACAAAGTGAGGTAAATTTTGTGGCGGATCCTGTAATACAAGTTAAATCTTTGCTTGTAGATATAGAATGCGAATTAAGAGTTTTAGGTTTATGGGAAGATGAAGCTCCTTCAGCTGAAGCATTGGCGAGCATTGAGCCATTTGCAGTCGATACACTTTCATTTTCCCAGTGGTTACAATTTATTTTTGTGCCGAAAATGTATTTTATTATTGAGCAAAAAATTACCTTACCAACCAATTGCCAGATAGCCCCCATGGCTGAAGAATCTTTTGCTCAATCGAATGTTCCTGCGCTTGCACTGATCCAACATTTAAGAAAGTTGGATTTGTTATTAACGAATCGAACATCACTTCAATAGAGGAATTCGGATTTGCCTTTCTCCAATGCCAATCAGCATGTGATTTTTATTATCAACATAGAGAGCTTTAATTGATGCTTGGGTAACAGAGGGCATAATCTGCCAAGTTTCTGCATTGTCTTTTGAATAAAGAATTTCCCCGGATTTTCCGGACAAATAAATTATCCCTGTCGATAAATCCTGGGTTGGGCCGCGCAAAAGTGTATTGGTCGGTGTGGGTATTTGTTTCCAGCTTTTTCCTGAGTCACTGGATGTTAATACCAACCCTTTTGATCCAACCGCGATCAATTTGCCGCTTGCCAATTTGCGAATAGAAAGAATACTGGCATTCACATTGGTTTCAATGGTTTGCATGAGCGCATGCCTTCCCTGGCTACAGGGGCGCTTTTCGGCGACCACACCTTAAAAGGCATCGCTGTCAGCGGCGATGGCGATACCGCCAGTATTGGTATGGGGCAATTCAAGCACGTTCTGCGTCGCAATCTGCGCCTCATTTACATAGTCGAGAATAATGGCGTATATGGGCTGACAAAGGGCCAGTTCTCAGCCACGGCTGAGGAGGGTCTGTACTTAAAAGGTCAAGGCTCGAACCCCTATTTGCCAGTAGAT
>CAZICR010000097.1:0-9388 GCA_964537795.1 uncultured Cellvibrionaceae bacterium
TTAGCCTCGGATTCGGGCAAGGATTTGGGCGACGGCATAATTTCCTGTGATGGGTTGCCAGTTACGAAAAAGTCTTGTAACTTTCCGTCCGCTCTTGGCTGTTTGTTGTTTTCTTCATCTGATTGGCTATTTATTAGCTGATTTCCTTCTAAAAGATCTCCCTTTTCAATCCAAAATAGTTTGACTCTTAAGGTTTTACTTTAAGTTGTTGCGCCAACTCTTTGTTTTTGATTTGAATCGCCTCTTTCTCCTGTGTGACTCTGTGCAGTTTCCCTACAAAATCCTTCTTTTTTCGCCGCTATTTCCCTGATTTTTGTGACTTTTTTATTTTTCGGTCGCTTGACTTTGGACAGGCCGCATTTATAGTGAGCAGCGTGGGAAAAAGTGGATAAATGTGGATTTTTGTGGAAATTTTTTGTCGAAAGTGGTGATTTGTGTTTACAGGTAGTCATTCCATCAGCATGGACCCCAAGGGTCGCATGGCCGTGCCATCACGTATCCGTGATGAAATGGTTGAGCTTTGTGCTGGTCGTTTATGGCTGACGGCGCACACCCAGGAACGTTGCTTGTTGGTTTATCCAGAGCCTGAGTGGCAGCAAATCCTGCCGAAAATCCAGTCGTTACCCACTATTCATCCTGAAGTCAGACGTATCCAACGCTTGTTCATCGGTCAGGCAGTCAAACTGGAGATGGACGGTAATGGGCGCATTCTGGTGCCTCCCACGCTGCGCGAATTTGCGCATCTCGATAAAAAACTCATGTTGGTGGGTTTGGGCAACAAGCTCGAGCTTTGGTCTGAAGATGACTGGTATCAACTTCTGGATCAGCCAGCTCAAGGCGATATGCCCGCTGAATTGCAATCCTTGTCCTTTTAATGGGAGCTGATGTGTCTGACCAAGTCCTTCAGCAAAATTGGCTGCATGTCACCGTGCTCTTGAAAGAGGCGGTTGAACAATTGGTCACCAATCCTCAAGGATTTTACGTCGATGGCACTTTTGGTCGCGGCGGGCATAGTTCTCTTATTTTGCAAAAGTTGAATGCGACAGGTCGGTTGTTGGCAATTGATAAAGACGTGGCTGCAATTGAAACCGCGCGCGAAAAATTTGTTGATGAAAACCGATTTGAAATTGCACACGCTTCTTTTGCGGATCTTGCTGAATTAATTCGTGCAAAAAATCTTACCGGGAAAGTATCCGGCGTGTTGTTGGATTTGGGGGTGTCATCTCCGCAACTGGATAACGCCGAACGCGGTTTCAGTTTTATGCAGGATGGCCCTTTGGATATGCGCATGGATCAAACGCGGGGTATGAGTGCAGCAGATTGGATTAATACCGCCGCAGAAGATGACATCAGTTTTGTATTAAAAGAATTGGGTGAAGAACGTTTTGCACGTCGAATGGCAAGAGCCATTGTGACAGAGAGAGTGAAGCGTCCTTTTTCGCGCACGGGACATTTGGCGGAAGTGGTTAAAGAGGCCAATCCTGCTTGGGAAAAAGGCAAGCATCCAGCAACGCGTGCGTTTCAAGCGATTCGAATTTATATCAACAATGAGTTGGGCGACCTGGAATCAGTCCTGACTCAAGCGGTTGAAGTTTTGGCTCCAGGTGGTCGTTTGGTGGTGATAAGTTTTCATTCACTGGAAGATCGTCTGGTGAAACGATTTATTCGTCAACAAGAACAGGGTGATCGAGTACCAAAAGGTTTGCCAATTCGCGATGAACAATTAAATCGCAAATTGAAATCGGTAGGTAAAGCGATCAAAGCGTCAGATGAAGAAGTGACAGCAAATGTGCGATCACGCAGTGCGGTGATGCGAGTTGCGGAAAAATTATGAAATCAAGATTGAATCAACAACAACGAGTAATAACACCAGGCATGTTCCTGGTGATTGCGTTGGTTTGGTTGTTGGTTGTGATTTCTGCTTTGGCGGTAGTGGCCAGTACGCAAAAAGTTCGTCGTCAAACAGATGAATTGGAAACTTTGCGGCGACAAGCGTCCCAGTTGCAAGTGCAATGGGGGCAATATTTGTTGGAAAGGAGTACCTGGGCTGCTTACGGCCGTGTTGAAAGTATTGCAACCTCCGAGCTCAATATGAAGGCTCCGATTTCAGATGAAATTGTGATGATTCGTGCGCATGCCGAAGGAGTGTCGCAACCATGATCATTCGCAAATCAGCTCTTGAACCCAGAACAGCCAGAGCACAGCGCAAGATTGTACAAACACCTTTGCGAGTATCACGCTGGCGATTTTACGCTGCAGGAATTTTTTTAATTTTATTGGTGGTAACCCTATTTGTTCATCTGGTGAAAATACAGGTTTGGCCTAATACGGAAAAAGGATTTGAATTTTTGCAGGATCAAGGCGAATCAAGAACTTTGCGCAGTGAAATAATTCCGGCGTATCGCGGCGTTATTACGGATCGTAATGGTGATCCTCTGGCTGTGAGCACACCCGTTTCTGATTTGTGGGCCAATCCAAAACAATTAATGAAGGTGCCTGAGCGTTTTCCGCAACTTGCCAAGGCATTGGGAATTTCGATTAAAGAGTTAAATCAAAAATTATCGCGCTACGCGAAAAAAGAATTTATGTATTTGCAACGTCAGCTGCCTCCGGATGTGGCACAGAACATTTTGAATCTGGGTATTCCAGGCGTCTACGAGCAAATTGAATATCATCGTTATTATCCTGCAGGCGAAGTTGCCTCCCACATAGTGGGTATGACGGATGTGGATGATCGCGGTCAGGAAGGAATGGAGTTGGCATACGATTCCTGGTTAACCGGAATCGATGGCGAAAAAGAAGTAATTAAAGATTTGCGAGGGCGTGTTGTCAAAGAATTGAAATCCACTGCTGCGCGTTCAGGGCAAAGTTTAACGCTCAGTATCGATTTGCGTTTGCAATATCTAGCCCATCGTGAATTAAAAAAAGCCATAGAAACCAGTCAGGCATCTGCTGGCTCATTGATTATTCTGGATGTATTAACCGGTGAAGTGCTGGCTATGACTAATTGGCCAAGTTACAACCCAAATGATCGTGGCAGTGCGCGCGGAAATGGTTTGCGTAATCGCGCAATTACTGATTTGTATGAGCCAGGTTCAACGGTAAAACCCTGGGTAGTTTTGGCTGCACTTGAAAGTGGAAAATTTAAATCGCATGACGTGATTGATACCAATCCCGGTTATTTTATGGTGGGAACAAAACCCATTCGCGACCACCTGAATTACGGCGTCATGGATTTAGCAATGACTATTGCAAAATCCAGCAATATCGCCATGACTAAAATTACGTTTGCATTGGACACCAACACAGTGCGCGATATGTATGCGCGATTGGGAATTGGTCAGGCTATTGGTACAGGTTTTCCCGGTGAAGCGGCAGGTTCATTACCTTATTTAAAACCGGCTCAAAAAATTGAGCGCGCAAATTTATCTTACGGTTACGCATTAACCCTAACGCCCTTGCAAGTTGTGCAAGCCTATAGCGTGATTGCATCGGGTGGAATCAAACGTCCTTTGTCATTACTAAAAGTTGATACGCCACCGCAGGGCGAACGCATGATTGACAAAAAATATACCGAACAAGTGGTTGAAATGTTAACGCGCGTAGTCAGTGCTGAGGGAACGGGCAGCAGGGCAAAAGCGCTGTCCTATTCTGTAGCGGGAAAAACCGGTACAGCATTTAAAGCGATGAATGGACGTTACACCTCAAAACAAATTTCATCATTTATTGGCATGGCGCCTATTAAAAATCCTCGCATAGTGGCATTGGTTGTTATTGATGAACCTCAAGGCAGTGGCATTTATGCCAATGGTGGATGGGTTGCTGCGCCAGCATTTTCAAAAGTGGCTGAAGATGCCCTCAGGATGTTGCATGTTGCACCCGATAGTGTGCAAACGAATAAAACTACAGAAATTGTTGAACGGGATGCAAAAAAATCGATACAAAAAGAAGCGGGGTCAGCAGGATGACTCATCTAATCAGCAGAAAATTACAGATGCTTTTACCTGAAGAAAATTTGGGAAGCGCGGGTGAAATACAGATAAATCAATTAACCATGGATTCGCGAGTTGTAAAAAATGGTGGATTGTTTATTGCGATTAAAGGCCAAAAATTGGATGGCAGGGAATTTATTGCCAAAGCGGTTGAGCAGGGTGCAGCAGCGATTTTGGTCGAGGCTGATAAAAAGTGGCAAAGTATTGAATGGATTAATCAGTTACCTGTGATTGCAGTTGATAATTTATCGAAAAAAATCAGCCTTATTGCCAGTCGCTTTTACAACAATCCGAATCAGAATTTATCATTGATTGCAGTGACAGGAACCAATGGTAAAACAACCTGCAGTTTGTTAGCGGCACAAGTACTTGCTCGTGTGCAGCAAAATCTATCCGGTGTGATTGGCACATTGGGATATGGTGTCTTAAATGGTAAAAATGCCTCTTTTATTCCGCAACAAATTCAACTCTTGACCAGTACAGGTTTAACCACACCGGATGCGATCAATTTGCAATCCATTTTGTGTGATATGAATGAATCAGGTGTTAAATCAGTCGCTATGGAAGTGTCATCACACAGTTTGCACCAACATCGTGTGGCAGCTTTGCAATTTCACACGGCAATTTTTACCAATCTCACGCAGGATCATCTGGACTATCACGGTGATATGCAAACTTATGGAAAAGTAAAAGCAGAACTCCTCAAATTTTCGGGATTAGAGTATGCAATTATTAACATGGATGATGAGTGGGCCAGCGGTCTTGGCGAGCAGGCGCCTGCTGGTGTAAAAATTATTCGTTATTCAGTGCAAAAACATGATGCCGATGTTTATGTTCGTGATATTCAATTCCATGCTCGAGGTGTTAATGCAGAATTGGTAACGCCTTGGGGTAATGCAAAAATTGCATCGCCACTTTTGGGATTATTTAATTTAAGCAATTTAATTGCTGTGATCGCAGCCGTTTGCGTGCAGGGCTTTTCACTGGATGCAGTGGTTGCACAATTGTCTGAATTGGTTGCTGCACCTGGCCGCATGCAATCAATAGTGGTTGATGCACAGCAGGACATCAAGGTAATTGTTGATTACGCACACACTCCTGATGCTTTGGAAACCACACTCAAAGCAATCAAACAACATAACCAACAGCGTATCTGGACGGTATTTGGTTGTGGTGGTGATCGCGACAAAACCAAGCGCCCATTAATGGGAAGAATTGCTGAAATGTATAGTGATTATGTGTTAATCACTAATGATAACCCTCGTTCGGAAGATCCTGCATTAATTGCAGCCGATATTATTCGTGGAATGAAAAATCCTCGCGCTTGTTTAACCATTGCCGATCGTGCACAGGCGATTGATATGGCGATTCAGCAAGCCAAATCTGCAGATCTGGTTTTAATTGCGGGTAAGGGCCATGAAAATTATCAAATATTTGCGCAGCAAACTCTGCCGTTTAGCGATGAACAACAAGTGCGATTGGCTTTGCAACGTCGTATGGTAAAACAACAAGCCAATATAATGCCAATAAAAGGAGCTCAATCATGATTCGAGCTCTGCAATTGAAAGAAATTCTGACATTTATTCAACTGCAAAAGAAACTGACAGTTGAATTGTTTAATGGCGATGCAGTATTCACACAGGTGAATACCGATACGCGTACCTTGAGTCAGGGGGACTTGTTTGTTGCATTGCGCGGTGAAAAATTCGATGCACACGATTTTATTTATCAGGCAGTTGCAAAAAATCCTGTTGGATTAGTTGTTGAAAGATTCTTTCCGGAAATTTCTTTGCCGCAATTAGTAGTCAGCGATTGCTTATTGGCATTGGGGCAAATTGCTGCATTTAATCGTCAATTATTTGCAGGCCCGGTAATTGCGATTACGGGTAGCAGTGGCAAAACCACAGTGAAAACCATGTTGGCATCAATCTTACAGGAGGCTGGTAATACCCATGCAACCAAAGGTAATTTCAATAATCATATTGGTGTACCGTTAACTCTGTTGCAATTAAATGCAGATCATCAATTTGCAGTGATCGAAATGGGCGCCAGTGGCCCCAACGAAATCGCCTACTTGTGTGAGCTGGCTAAACCTCACGTAAGCATGATTAACAATGTGATGCCCGCACATATTGATGGCTTCGGTTCAATTGAAGGTGTCGCCAAAGCCAAAGGTGAAATTTATCAGGCACTCGAAGCATCTGGTGTTGCTGTTATTAATATGGATGATCAATTTTCCAGTTTCTGGACGCACGCACTAATCAGATCTTCAGTGATACGTGTCAGTTTGCAACAATCAACTGACTGTTACGCAACGGATATTCAATTACATACAGATACTGTTGAATTTGTGCTGCACCACCAAAAAGATTGGTGTCCGATTCGTTTACAAGTTCCAGGTGAACATAATATTCGCAATGCATTGATGTCGGCTGCCTGTGCCATAGCGGTCGGTGTTGATTTGAAAAAAATTCAACGAGGATTAAAAAACTTCTCACCGGTTTCTGGACGTATGAGTCGTCATATTGGTATTAACGGCGTAGACATTATTGACGATAGCTACAACGCCAATCCTGGGTCTGTGCGTGCAGCAATTGATGTGCTGTCGAAATTACCAAAAGGCGTGCTGGTGTTGGGTGATCTGGCTGAGTTGGGTGATGAAACAGAAATATTGCATAGCCAACTGGGTGACTACGCCAGAGAAAAAAATATTTATCAGCTGTTTACTTTGGGAAAGTTGAGTGAAAACGTGAGCCGAGCCTTTTGCAAAATAACTGAAGGGGATAATGCCGGAAGTAAAAAATCTGAACATTTTGTTGATCGAGAAAAATTAATTGAAAAATTAAAACAACAAGCTAATTCGGAATTGACATATTTGATAAAAGGATCGCGTAGCGCGCAAATGGATTTGGTTGTACGTGCTTTGTGTGAAGCAGGATCTGGCAAAAAAATCTCTAATAATACCAATGCGGGAGACTGTCACTGATGCTCTATTGGCTTTCTGAACTTTTACAAGAATATGTTCGTAGTTTTGCGGTATTCCAATACCTGACGGTACGTGCAATTTTTGGTGCGCTGACTGCGTTAGGGATTTCATTGTTGTTAGGCCCTTGGTTTATTCGCCGTTTGGCGGAATTAAAAATTGGTCAAGCGGTTCGCACCGATGGCCCGCAAACGCATTTAACCAAATCCGGCACACCGACTATGGGTGGTGCGTTAATTTTGTCCGCCATTTTTATCAGCACATTGCTTTGGGCGAATTTAACCAATCGTTATGTCTGGGTAGTGTTAATAGTGACCGCAATTTACGGTGCTGTAGGTTGGATTGATGATTATCGAAAAGTCGCCAGAAAAGATCCGAAAGGATTGCCTGCGCGCTGGAAATATTTTTGGCAGTCGATTGCCGGTTTTGGTGCGGCAATATTTTTATACATGACGGCACAGAGCCCTGCAGAGACACAATTATTTATTCCCTTCTTTAAAGACGTCGCACTGAATATGGGAATTTTTTATGTGGTGTTTACTTATTTTGTGATTGTCGGAACCAGTAATGCAGTGAATTTAACCGATGGTTTGGATGGATTGGCGATTATGCCTTGCGTGATGGTGGCGGGTGCTTTGGCAATTATTGCTTACCTCGCAGGCCATTCGCAGTTTTCGCAGTATTTGAATATTGCATACATCGCGGGCTCTGGTGAATTGGTTGTCTTTTGTTGTGCGTTGGTTGGCGCAGGTCTTGGGTTTTTATGGTTTAACACTTATCCCGCACAAGTTTTTATGGGAGATGTAGGAGCATTGGCTTTAGGGGCAGCCTTGGGATTAGTTGCGGTGATTGTTCGTCACGAAATTGTACTGTTTATTATGGGTGGAATTTTTGTGTTGGAAACTGTTTCAGTGATTTTACAAGTAGCGTCTTACAAATTAACGCAAAAAAGAATTTTTCGTATGGCGCCCATTCATCATCACTTTGAATTAAAAGGTTGGCCGGAACCGCGTGTGATTGTGCGTTTTTGGATTATTACGTTTGTGTTGGTGTTGATTGGGTTGGCGACACTGAAGTTGAGATGACCCCATCCTAGCCCTCCCCTTGCCAGGGGAGGGAACTGAATTAACTCCGTAATTAAATCGGAGTGATTCAAACTCCTTCCCCTGGCAAGGAGGAGGCAGGGAGGGGGTCTGGATTTTAAAAAGTAAATTAATTTCGGAGCAAGTGCGTGTCACAAATGATTGCCACAAATAATGTCAAAGCGATTATCGGTACCGGTATTACCGGGTTATCGGTTGCGCGCTTTTTGGCAAAAAAAGGGCAAACATTTGTATTAATGGATACACGTGAAAATCCACCCAATCTAGAACAAATTAAAAACGAATTTCCAAATGTTAACCTGCAAACTGGCAGTTTGGATTTGCCGACATTGATGGCGGTCAGTGAAATTGTATTAAGTCCCGGTGTTGCACAGTCAACAGAAGAAATTGTTGCAGCAAAAAAGTCCGGTATTCCGGTAGTGGGGGATATCGAATTATTTGTACGTTATGCGCAAGCACCGATTGTCGCGATCACCGGTTCCAATGCCAAAAGCACAGTGACTACTTTAGTTGGTGAGATGGCAAAAGCAGCGGGCATTAAAGTTGCTGTTGGTGGAAATTTGGGAACGCCTGCATTGGATTTGCTGGCCGATGATGTTCAGCTGTATGTCATGGAACTTTCCAGTTTTCAATTGGAAACGGTTTCAAAGCTCAACGCCAAGGTGGCAACAATTTTAAATATCAGCGCCGATCATCTGGATAGATACAACGATATGCGCGAATACATTCTCGCCAAAATGCGTGTGTATTTTGGAGCTGAACATATTGTTGTGAATCGTAATGATGTACTAACCCATCCGCCCTTGGCACAAGGTGTTAAACCAATTCAGTTTGGTGGGAAAGCGGATTTTGGTAGTTTTGGTTTGATTGAAGAAAATGGTCAGGAATATCTGGCAAAAAATCTTACAGCCCTAATGCCGGCAAATGAGCTAAAAATTCGCGGTCGTCACAATATTGAAAATGCATTGGCTGCATTGGCTTTGGGTGATGCGGCGGGTATTCCCATGAATGCCATGATTGCAACCTTAAAGTCCTTTAGGGGTTTACGTCATCGTTGTGAATTTGTGGCGCAAATAAAAGGCGTGGAATTTTATAACGATTCCAAAGGAACCAACATTGGGGCAACGCTTGCGGCAATTAAAGGTTTGTCTCGTGATCCGCAACAATTAACAGTGATTCTTGGTGGCGAAGGAAAAGGTCAGGATTTTTCGGAATTAGTTCCTGCATTGAAATCTATTCATGCACGGACGATATTGATTGGCCGCGATGCGCCAATCATTGCCGCAGCAATAGAAAAAATTGTTCCGATC
>CAZICR010000098.1:0-9334 GCA_964537795.1 uncultured Cellvibrionaceae bacterium
CTGAAACATATTTGGGGTGGAGGCTATGGACGATTAATTTTACGGGGACATTTAGGTATAACAGAAACAGTTGATTTGGAAGATTTGCCTGCATCAGTGCGTTATTTTACGGGTGGTGATGCCAGCGTGCGTGGTTATGATTATGAGTCTTTGGGTGCTAGTGAAACGGATGAAGATGGCAATGACGTAATTATAGGCGGAAAAAATTTATTGGTTAATTCAATTGAATATGATCATCCTGTTGGTGAAACCAATTGGGTATTAGCCGCATTTTATGATCAGGGGAACTCGTCAAATGATTTCAATTTTGATTTGAAACGCAGTGCGGGTGTTGGCGTGCGTTGGATATCACCTATTGGTCCTGTTCGTGTTGATTTTGCCAAAGCACTGGACGATGAAAAAGCCTGGGCAATTCATGTCACTATGGGGCCGGATTTGTAATGTGGCGCAAAATAAAAAAACTATTTTTCTATTCCTTGGCGGTGGTCATTATTTTGATGGCTACCTTGGTAGCGTTAATTCAAACTCAAACTGGTAGCCGATTAGTGGTTCAGTACCTTGCCCAAAGTCTGGGAGTTGAATTGGGCAATATTAGTGGTAATCTTCGCAAAGGTTTGGATATAGACTGGATAAAATATCAAACTGAAAAAGAAAATATTTATGCCAGTAATGTCAGCTTTCGCTGGAATCCAATGGCATTGTTCTATACCGCTTTATCAATTGAATCCTTGTCCCTTGATCAATTAAAAATTCAACTACCGGAAACTCAACAAAAGAATGCCGGGCCTCTTTCAAATTGGCCGAGTTTGGGTCTGCCACTGCGTATAGAACTCAGAAAATTTAGATTGCACAATATTGAATATTCCCAGGGCAGCTATCAGGATCAATGGAAGGCATTCAGTGGTTCCCTCAGCCTTGGAACATTTCATTTAGGTTATGCCCCGCTCAAGCTGATTCATGAAAAATATCAATTGGAGTTAAATGGGAATTCGGATCTGGATTATCCCTACACTACATCGGCCAATTTGAAATGGCAGTTTGAAGCGGATACCCATTATTCCGGAAAAACAAATCTAAAAGGCAGCCTTGAAAATTTAATCACCAAAACACAAATGTTGTTGCCTGTTAAAGCCAGTGCAGAAATTGTATTACCTTTGGTGAACGATAAAAAAGAATTAGCGTCAACACCGGAGATGAAAGTTGACTTGGTAGTAGAAAAACAAAAATTGCCGGAGGTTTGGTGGTTTTCAGGGAAAGCCCTGCCAGTTCTTGAGTTAAAGATGCAAGCAAGGGGTAACTGGTTGGATTATTCAGGCGAAATTACCGGCAATATGATGTTGGATGGATACCCTGCTGTTGATCTGTTGTTGAAAGCAAAGGGTAACTTACAACAAATTGCGATCGACTCTTTTGACGCTGTTGAATCACGCACAGAAAATATGGAAAAACCTCCTTCTCGTTTGAGTATAAATGGTGGCGTTCAATGGAGCCCAATTTTGAATTGGAATTTGCAAGCCAATGCTAATTCTTTTGATGTTGCACTATTGGTGGAAAATTGGCCGACTAATATCAATGCCAGTTTTCATTCGGAAGGTGAAAAAAAACCGGATCACTGGGTGTGGAAAATTGATGAGTTAACAGCGGAAGGTGCAGTGCGTGATCTGGCATTTTCGGTTGAAGGAAACTTGCATCAAAATCAAAATGAATGGCGAAGTAATGGTTTGAAAATTATTTGGGGTGCGAATCGTATTGATGTCAATGGTTATCTCGCAGACGAATCAAAAGTAGAATGGAATTTGCGCGCTCCCATGTTGCATCAAATAGACGATCATTTTTCCGGAAGTTTGATCAGTAAAGGAAGTGTATCTGGTTCCTGGTCTTTGCCAAAAATTACACTGGATGTTATGGGCAGTGATCTTTCCTGGAAGCAGTTTTCACTTAAAAATTTACAGATGAATTTCATTCCAATAGTGGATAGCAGTTCGACAAATAAATCAGTTGTTGAATTCAACGCATTGCGTAACAACAACTCGATGAAGTCGGAGCGAGAACAATTGGTGATGAATCAACATTACCGGATGGATTTGGTAGCAAATAAATTACGTATAGATCAGGAAAGCTTTAAAACAATTAATATTGTGGGTGAGGGCAGTTTGTTAAATCACAAGCTGAATGCCAGTATTCGTAATGATCGATTTGGTAAGTTAGATTTTGAGATGACTGGAAAAATGCTGGAAACAGAATGGGCCGGTCAATTGCAAACTATGGCCATCAAAATCAAGAAAGTTCCAAAGTGGTGGCTTAGTTCCCGGCAATCTATAAAAATTAGTCCTGATAAAATAGACGTGCAACCCTTATGTTTTACAACACGCAGTAACCAAACTGCAATTATTGATCAATCAACTCTTGTTGCAGAAGACGCCAAAGCAGGAGCGCCTTTTTATATTAATGCGTCGCCAGTGAAAATAACTAATTATCCATTACAGACCATCAATCAAAACCCGCGGTCGCCTATTCGAATTCTGCATGCGCCGGAAATGTGTATTGATCTGAATTGGCAACAGGCTAGAGGTCTGGCATTGAATATAGATGTTAATGCTGTGCCTTTGAGGCAATTTTATTCACTCTTCAAACCTGAAGTATTTTTTGCCGGTGTTATGGATGGATATGTAAGAATTAAAAGTCCGCAACTTGATCTCGCATCCACACAAGGTGATTTCCAATTGGAAACTCGCGAAGCCGAATTGCGTTATCAGTATGAGGGTGGTGTTACCGAAGTTTATCCCTGGCGTTTTGCCAGTATTGCATCGCGACTTGAGCAGCAAAATTTATCTTCAATTCTTAAAATGGATTGGACAGGATTCGGTACTATCGATATTGAAAATCAATGGAGTTTGGATAATCTGCAAACAATAAAAGGTAAGCTTCAAGCTGCGTTTCATAATCTTGAACCATTGGAAACTTTGCTTCCATTTGCGGACAACGTAAAAGGCCAGTTAAATGCCGATTTGCAATGGCAAGGAAATCTGGTTCAGCCACAAATGTCCGGTGCAATAAAACTGGAGCAGGCATCGGCGAGAATTCCCAAATTAGGGGTGTCTTTGGATAAGGTTGGATTTGTCATATCAGCCAATAATTCCAGTGAAATTAATATAGATCTCTCTGCGGTATCGGGTAAAGGCCAATTAAATTTACAGGGTAAATTAATTAATCCTTTACAACAGGATTGGTTGTTGAATGCGGATTTAAACGGAAAGGACTTTCAAATAATTAATTTACCCAGTATGAAAGCCAGCTTGAATCCTTCAATCAATTTAACAGCGAATTCGCAAATAATAAAACTCACAGGCGAGGCTGAAGTTCCGAATTTAACTGCCAATATTAAAACCTTGCCGCAATCTACCGTGCAGGTGTCGGATGATGTGGTGCTGATTGATGAAAAAAATTCAGAATTAATTCAATCGAAAGCCGGTATTCCGTTTCGAGCCAATTTACGTCTCAAGTTGGGTGATCAAGTAAAATTTTCAGGTTTTGGATTGGATAGTCAGTTAACAGGTGATGTTAAATTAATAAAAGAACCTTTGCGTCCTTGGCTCACTAATGGTTTTGTGGCCGTAAAAGAAGGCAGTTATCAGGCTTATGGTCAAACGCTGACTATCGAACGCGGACGATTAATTTTTCAAGGTGATTATGAAAACCCAGGATTGGATATTAATGCCTATCGAAATATAGATGACCTTGAAAATACCAAAGTTATTTTGCAAATTTCCGGGAGTTTGCAGCGTCCCAAAGCCAGAGTATTTTCGGAGCCACCAAGTTCCGATAGTGATGCCATGATGATGTTGTTAACAGGCAAACCCTTGTCGGAAGCATCAAAGTCTGATGCCTCTATGTTAATTACGGCCTTGGGTGGTATGGGGGTTGAGCGCAGTCAGGGAATCACCCAAGAGGTCGCTCAATTTTTTGGCGTTGATGAGGTTTCGATAAAATCCGAAAAAGGTATTGATCAAAGCCAGTTGTGGGTAGGTAAGTATGTTACGCCTAAAATATTGGTTCGTTATGTTGTTGGTTTGTTTGATCAGGCATTCAGTTTGGGTGTTGTCTATAGATTAACGGACAGGGTCAGGATAGAAGCGGAATCAGGCGAAACCCAAAGTCTCGATATGATTTATAGAATAGAGCGTTAATTTTTGAAAATTATGTGTTACAGAGAATTTTCAATCGATTTAATGATAGGCTAAGCATTAATAAGAGCCGTGGTAATAAAAGTCATGGCAGTAAAAATCAGGTCAATAAAAATGAGGTCAATCCAAATGCATATAAAATTGAATTTTTCGAGTTTATGGTTATTTCTATGTTGTAGTTTTTTGGCATTACCCGCGTTTTCAGATAACGCATGGGAAAACGCAACAGGTTGGTGGAATGCAACCGATATCCCTGCATTTGATAAAAAACAAATTAAAAAGCAGTTGCCACTGATCAAAGTAAAAGGAAATCAATTTGTAACTGCATCAGGTCAGGAAATTATTTTTCGTGGGGCCAGCGTGGCTGATCCTGACAAAATACAAACCAATAAACAATTTACCAAAAAACACTTCGAGGTGTTAAAAAGTTGGGGAGCCAACGTAGTGCGCATCCCTGTGCACCCCTCGGCATGGCGGAAGCATGGTAAGAAAAATTATCTGGCGATGTTGGATCAAATAGTAGTTTGGGCTAATGATTTGGAAATCTATGTGATTTTGGATTGGCATTCGATTGGAAATTTAAAATCTGAAATGTTCCAGAATCCATCCTATTACACGACTTCAGGTGAAACTTACGATTTTTGGCGCACAGTGTCTGAACGATATGAAGGTATTAATGCTGTCGCTTTCTACGAATTATTTAACGAACCAACAGTATTTAATGGACGCTTAGGTGTGGTTTCCTGGGAAGAATGGAAAAAAATAAATGAAGAGATGATCACTATAGTACAAGCTCATAACCCGAATGCTATTTGTCTGGTTGCCGGTTTTAATTGGGCTTACGATTTAACTCCGGTTGCCAAAGCGCCTATCGAAAAAGAAAATATTGCCTATGTCAGCCACCCCTATCCTATGAAAGTTGGTGCGCCTTATGAAAAAAATTGGGATAGGGATTTTGGATTTATTGCAGACAAATATCCTGTGTTTGCTACAGAAATCGGTTATCAATTGGCAACTGACAAGGGGGCACACATTCCAGTGATTGATGATGGTAGCTATGGAAAACGCATCACTGATTATTTCAGCGCAAGGAAAATTTCCTGGGTGGCCTGGGTTTTCGATCCTGATTGGTCACCACAAATGATTAAAGACTGGACCTACGAACCCACCATGCAGGGCAAACATTTCCGCGAAGTTATGCAAAAAGAAAATAAGCCGATTCAGTGATTGACTTGAATAAAAAATGCCTGATCAAATCAGGCATTTTTTTTGGAGAACAATTACAGTTAATGGTTCAGTTATGTAGTTTTTAAGTGCTTTACAAAATGATCTTCCAATTCCATGGCTGCCACTATTATGTGATATAAACTACTCGCCGGGGCTGTATCTACAACCACTTCATCATTGAGTCCGCGTTGATCAACATAAGAACCGGGGGTTGATGCACATAAATAATATTTGAATAAATCATCAACTGCTTTGCAGGCAATAGCTTCGGCTTCCGGGTGACCATAACGAATTTGTACCAGGCTGGCTTTGATTAATTCGGTAATGCCCCAACAGCGTTTGTTACCGTCGATAATTTCTCCGTTGGGGGTAATGGCGTCGTACAGCAAACCTGATTTAGCCAAGCCTTTCTTCAATCCATTGTTATAAAGTGCATCGATATAGACTTTGACGGGACGACCGGTCAAACGACTGTACCAATCAACCAGCCACACCCATTCCATCATGTGCCCGGGTTCAACTTGCTGACCTTTTTTACCTTCGAGTAAATTCCAATCATCATCAAAAAATTCAAACAGCACTTGTTGTTTTTCATCAAAAAAATGGGCCTGGAATAATCCAAACATTTCCGAAGCGCGTGCAAGAAATGCAGCATCACCACTGGCTTCGTACAAAGCCATAAAGGCTTCAAATAAATGCATATGTGGATTTTGTCTGCGGCAAGTATGCGGATAATCGCCTTCAATCCAGCCGCCATTGGGCCGACCAAATTGTTGATCAAGATGAGCGATAATTTTCTTCGCTTCCAGCAAATAATCGCTCTCTTTTGAAATGCGGTAACACCAACCCAGAGCCAGTAAGTGAAAGGCGTGATCATAAAGATCCTGTTTGTGATCAACAATTTTCCAATCAGGATTAAACAGATGACTAAATCCTTTTGTGCTTGGATGCTTTGCCTGGCTGCGAATGAACTGCATTAAATTCAACGCGATGGATTTTCCTTGGGTGAACCAGCCGCGATCATAGGCGGCGGCATAGAAAAAAGTTTGGCGTGACTGAACTCTCACCCGGGTGCTTGCAGAAAAATCTACCTCTCCGTTTGCCAGCAATCGCTCATAGTTTGCCTGATTTTCAGGGTGGATGCCCTTGCTGGCCCAAAGTGGAAGGGCATCGTTTTTGATCCAATCTTGAAGTCGGGAGGCGGCATTTTGCAGGGTCATACTGGTTCCTGATACTGGTAGGCCTATTTTGTAGAGGCGTGTATTCTGCGTGACACCTGAGATTCACGCAAATAAAAAACCCCGGTAAAAACCGGGGCAAAACACAACAGCGGCTTAGCTGAAACATAAAGAATGTAACCGATTCTTCAGGTTGCATTCTTTAATTTCGGCATTTAGCGGGTAGTATTATGATCAACAATGTAAACGATTACAATTGGCTGGCGTGAAAATATATGAAAATGAGAGTTGCTCATATGCTTGGTCTCTGGAGTAAAGGGTTAATTCGGCATGAAAAATTTCTTCTAACCAACAACCACTGCTTTTGTTGATTTATCAAAAATTTTGTTCCTATTCTGAATAAGCAGAAATTAATTTAGCGAACCAGTCTTCAATAACAACTTGTCCTGTTTGGCATTTACGTTCTTTTTATTTAAATGCTCGAAAATTTGTGAATTTAGTTGCTCTTTTCTTTTGTCCAGCGCCTAAAATCAGCCCTTATTAAATAATTTCCAAACCACCTGTACTTGCATTCCTTGTTGTAGCTTGGCAATTCCATAATCTAAATCGCAACAGATTTTGATTTATCAAGTTTTGGTTGGCGACAAATTTTGTTATCGAGAAGAAAAATGAATAAAGTTTTTTTAATTGCAACGGCCTTGGGGATTTTGGCGGTTATTTATTTATCGATAACTGATAATTCTGAGCAGGAGCTATCGGCGACTGATGTCGCATCCAGCGGGACAATCAATCGGCCCGTAATAACATCCAATGAAAGCAAATCAAACAATACAAATCTCGCTACGCAAAAGCAAAAAATGGAAGAGCGTTATCAAACTGTTTCAGATAATGAGCAGGTAACCAGTCTTGAGCAACGCATTGGTGAATTAAATCAACTCTATCCCTATCGTGAATTTTCGGAAGATGAAGTGCTTGATCTGCTGGCTCAATCCACCGCTTGGGAAAGCTCTTCCGAAGTTCCGGAGAGCCTGCCGATTACGGATGAGCAGCGCAACGATGGCCGTGCATTTATTGAAGTAAATCCTGATCGTTTTCAGGTGATATTGCCGGGGGATACCATTGAAATGCCTCTTGAGAAGTTGGGGATGCATTTGGAGATTAAGATAGATTCCCGAGAGGCATTGCCTGATGGTGGCTTTACTTTGCATGGGCATGTTCTCGGTAGTGATGAACTTATGCGGGCCACTATCACCCAGGGACCAGGTTTGAGTTTGGCCGGTATTGATACTCCCCAGGGACACGTAGTAATGCAGGCGAATGATACTCATGGCTGGGTTGCAACCAGTGAAACCCTGTTCAAACAAAGCTCCCACACAACCGATGTTTTATTGCCAACCGATGAATAATATTTAAGGTAACCTTTATGAAACAAAACTTTTTAAAAAAATTAATGATGTTGGTTGGATTGCCACTGGCAGGAATGAATTATTCGTCTGCAGTCACCGTCGATTTGCTGGTGCTGTATGACACACACAGCGCGAATTATTTCAATCAGCAAGTCGGAACGGCGATGCAAAATTGGGTGTCGCAAATTAACAATATGTATAAAGACAGCAATGTTGACATTCAATTGCGTTTGGTGGGCGCTGTTGCCCATGAGCAATCGGGTTCGACTATGGATGCGGTTTTGACCAGCCTGCGCACCAATACAACCGCGGTGAATTTGCGTAATCAATACGGTGCGGATTTTGTCACCCAACTGCATCAAACTGGTGAGTGCGGAATAGGTTATATGGCGGTAAGTGCAGGCTGGGCTTGGAATGTTCTTGCTCCCGATTGCGGTCCCATGGTGATGGCGCACGAACTTGGGCACAACATGGGCTTGAATCACTCCCGCAAACAAGGTGATACAGCCGGTGCCCGATACCCTTATGCATTGGGGCATGGTGTAGATGGCTTGTTCGGAACTGTTA
This sequence comes from uncultured Cellvibrionaceae bacterium, assembly GCA_964537795.1. Lineage (GTDB taxonomy): Bacteria > Pseudomonadota > Gammaproteobacteria > Pseudomonadales > Cellvibrionaceae > Cellvibrio. Next base: position 8,563 of record CAZICR010000098.1, read on the forward strand.
TGACTTATTCCTGGCTTTACACTAACAAAGCAAGTGGGCGAGTTGCCAAGTTTTCGAACCCGGATGTCAGTTGTCTCGGTGCTCCTTGTGGTATTGCGGCAGGTCAGCCTGATGAAGCCAACGCAGCCTTGGCGTTGAATAATGTTAAAAATGAAATCGCCGCTTTCAGAGCTACTGTCATTTCATCATCAAGCCAATCTTCATTAGCAGTTGCATCATCAAGCCGCTCAAGTTCAACACCTGTGGTGGTGAGTTCATCCAGCCGATCAACACAAGTGAGCAGTTCGAGTTCCAGTAGTCGCTCATCTTCGTTGTCTTTGTCGAGCTCCAGTCGCTCAGCTGCAACAAGCTCCAGTGCAGGCGCTGTAGTTCCACTGGCGCAATGTGATTATCGCGTTGTAAGCCAGGGTTCCCGCAGTTTTACCGCAGTGATTGATATCGTCAACAACAGTAACCAATCTATAAATGGTTGGTCAGTGGGTTGGCAATACAGCAACAGTTCCTATTTAACTTATGCAAGCGGCGCTAATGTGTCAGGACGCAATCCTTACACCGCTGTTAATCAGGCAGCTAATGCACAAATTAATCCTGGTCAACGTGTCAGCATTACAGTTTATGGATATAAACCTCGTCGCACTAATGCCGAAATTCCTGACGTTGCTGGAAGTATTTGTCTTTAATGGATAGGTGAAGTGCAGCTCGATAGTTGACAAAAGTTAAATGAAGTGGCCAACAGGCACGTGTTAAACAAGAAAGGCAAGCCGGGTTCCGG
>CAZICR010000099.1:0-9314 GCA_964537795.1 uncultured Cellvibrionaceae bacterium
AAGCAAAACCCAATAAGGTTTCCAACAAAGTGGTTTTGCCTGCGCCATTTTTTCCAAGCAATGCAATTACATTGCCTGACTGCACTTGGGCATCTATACCTTTGAGAATGGCCACTCCACCCGCTTTGCGCTGAAGTTGCCGAGCATCAACGATGAAATTAGATTTGTTCACAAAGAATCTCCTTAAAATAATCTTATTTTGCAGCTTTTACAGGTTTTATTTTGTAGCCTTTTTTACGCAGTTGTTTTAACAAACCATCATCACCGACTAAATGCAAACTACCGACCAATATCATTTCCTTTTCTGGTGTTGCCAACATGGCTTCTATTTTTTGCATCCATTTACTATTGCGATCCGTCACTAGCAAGCGATAAATTTCGGGGAATTCTTTTTTCATCGGCACCAGCATTTCTTTTTCAATAACCGACAACTCACCTGCTCGCCAGGCAGCTGTAGCCTTTACCATCATTTCATCCATTTTTTTCAAATCGCGCAGGGTGGAAATAATTGTTTGATTGGGATCCTGGTCATTTAAGGCATTCATAAAATTCAACACTTCATCAGCCGATTCCAGTTCACCGATATTTTTACTCTGCAGCCTGGCTTGTTGGTTGAAATAAAAATCCACACCTTGGGTTAAACCACTTTTCTGACCTTGTTGCATCACCAGCATCAAACTCACCATAAAGGGTTTGAATTGCATCAGCTGGCCAATAGCTACTTGATTGGCCGCTGAGTAATCCTGTAATTCTTTCCAGACTTCAGGACGTAATTCACTGCTGAGATTTTTGCCGCCGGTATACATCATTTGCTGCATCATTTTTTGGCCGAACTCGGGGCTGCTGGCTTTTTGCAAATCGGTTTCCAACACCAGCATTTGGCTTTTATCAAAAGCTTGTTGATATTCTGCTGGCAAAGGGAAATCGGATGGACGCAACAAATGGATAGTGCCGCCCAAATAGAGGCTCTCACCTTTTTTATTGGTGACCTCATAGAGACTGGTTTCTGCATAAACTGTCGAGGCAGACAAAATACAACTTGCAGCAATCAGGGATTTGAAACAGGAGATAAGGCTTTTCATCTTGGCTTCCTTTGTGTCAGTGAATGATCAGTTGGCTAACTGTATCAATACACTAATACACAAGAGGCGATTCGGCAAGTATTTTTTTACAAATAGCTATTGAGAAAAGATATTACGAAAAGATTTGCGGAAACTATTTCATAAAACCAAGATTGCTGCTCGCAAATCTACTGACATTCGGCAGTATAGAATTCACTTCAGTGGAGTTAACACCAAACCAGCGCGCCAAAGTCGCTGCAAGTTGATCGACAGAGGTTGAGGGCAATAAACGCCCTTGGCCAACCTGATCATCACTTGTGAGCGAAATCTGCGGTGCTGTACCATAGAATTGTCCGCCATTGACTGCGCCACCCAGAATAAAATGGTGGCCACCCCAACCGTGATCCGAACCATTTCCATTAGAAGCCAGAGTGCGGCCAAAATCAGATGCAGTGAAGCTGGTTACTTTTTCTGAAACACCCAACTCCAGTGTTGCTTGATAAAACGCGCCCATAGCTTCATCTACTTTTGCTAGTAAAGCGGGATGATTTTCATTAAGTCCATCGTGAGTATCAAAGCCGCCCAAGGACACAAAAAATACCTGGCGTTTTGCACCCAACAAATTGCGAGCACCAATCAATCGCGCCACTATTTTTAATTGATCTGCCAATGAATTCTTATTGCTATCGATATCGAATGAAGTTGACAAATTAATTGGGTTCAATGCTGCATTAACTATTTCCTCTAAATCGATAGAGCGTTTAGTCACCGCGGTTAATTCATTCTCTAAAAGATGCTGTCTGTTTTGGGTAATTAATGTTTTTAACGCGTTGGACGCTGCAGATGAATTAAATATAGAACCTTTAGCAGCGTAAATGGGAATCGCGCCCGAAGAACTGATTTGATATTGCAGCGCATTATCGCCAGCCAAAAATACGGCGTTACCTGTTGCTGAAATGCAAGTCAGTGTGCTGATGTTATTGCTGGATAACGCGAGGTCGCCCATATAGCCACCCCAACCTTTCGTTGCCCCTTCACTGTTAAGTGCTTGCCAAATAGATTGCTGATCGTTGTGTGAAAAAAGTTTTGGCGGCAGTGGATATTGAACGCGATCTGAACCCAGGTATTGCGCCAGTGTCAGTGGTGTAAGGAGTGGTCCAATATTTAATTGCACTGCCGCTTTGCCAGAATTAAATAAGGATGCCATAGATTTTAATTCTGGTGATAAAGCGTATTGAATATTATTGGTCAGAGTTTGCGGTGTGAGTGTTGTTAAGGCGGTTGCCGCAAGCTGACTGCGGCCCAGAGCTATACCACCTGCGGTTCGACCTGGGCCGCCACCGCGAATGCTGCTATAAAGATCATAATTGCTTGTGTCAAAGGGAATCACTGTATTGGCATGATCGTTTCCGCCAAATAAAAATACGCACACCAAGGCTTTATAGTCACTGTTTTCAAAAGCAGCGGCTTCACTAATACCCGCAAGTTTCAGAGCGAGTGGCGCTCCCATACCCATCATAGAAAGTGCGCCCGCACGTTTTAAAAAAGCGCGGCGTGTCATGTCATTAATTTTATTGATATGCATGGTTGGCTACTTCTGTATTAAATATTCCGGGCACGCAACCACCAACAGAATGGCTGCGTAGATTCGATCGTTTTTAGCAGAAACGGAACTCGTACTCGTTACAGGGTTTGCTTCTAATGCTTGTTGAATTAAATCCGTTGTCGCCACAGACAGTTGATTCGCCGTTAAATGCAAATTAAGCCAAGCAACCAATGCTTTGGCATCTGTTGCTAGCGATTGAATTGCTGCAACAGATAGTTTGACATCTGAGTAACCATAAAGAATAAAGTAGGTAATAAAGTTGATGTAGCCTGCTGTGGAAGTTTCATTGTGCAACTGAAACTCTGGCGCCAATAAGGCTTGTTCAGCCAAAGCAGTATTAGGTGGCACATAACCGGGACGAAAAAAATTGAATACTGATGGCGAACGCAAAGGTGCTTGACCCAAACCCGTATCTGCATTCGAGAGATCATAAATCTCCCATTTTCCATTACTGCTGCTGACATTAAATGTGCGTGCGATTTGTGTGAATCGCACAATAGGTTCGCGCAATTTTCCTGCAATGGTATTGTTGGCCAGCGTGCGCGCTTCAGTGTCCGTCAAGATCGCACGCCACACTGCTTTTAAATCGCCGCGCACATTGGAGCCATTATTGTTGAATGCAGTTGCTACGCGCTGAACATAAGCAGGGCTTGGGTTGGATGTCACCAAACGTTGAATCATTTGCTTCGCAAAAAACGGCCCTGTATTCGCGTGATTAAATAACGCATCCAATGCGATGCGCAGTGCTTCGGCGCCGGGAGTATTAGCGGGAATATGAGTACCCAAAAAATTCACCGCTAAATTCGAATGTTTGTTTGCATCAAATCTCATGCGGCCACTCGTAAATTCGGGCGAGGGAACAGGATAAGACTCAAAACCAGTTTGTTGTGTCACCCTGGAAAAATCCCAATCGTAACCGGTAAATACACGTGCAAGATTGGTGATGTCCGATTGCACGTAAGTTTCAATAGGTTGACCCTGCGCATTGGTTTTTACTGTGCCATCGAGATTTAATTCGTAGAGCCCAATGGAAAATAATTGCATGATTTCGCGTGCATAGTTTTCATCGGGTAATCTGCCACTGGCGACATCCTCTTTTAAATTGCCTTTGGTATTGAGGAAAAATCCCATTGCAGGATTTAATGAAATATCCTCAAGTAAATTTCTAAAATTACCGAAGGCTTTCTCATTCAGTAAATCCCAATAGCCTGCAATTAACATCGGCGGCCAAAAGCCATCAATCGGGTTTAATGACACCACAAAAAATTCAGACAGTGCGAGCGCTAACCGCTTGCGTACCTGGCCGGTGCCGGTGAGTAATTGATTCCATGCCATCCAATCGCCAAACACAGGGTTAAAATAATTACCTGCATCATTCGGTGTGGCATGACCATTAAGCGTTAACCATTGCGCGCCTGTTTGATCTATAACAGCATTAAACTGTGAAGTGAGCCAAGCATCGTAACCCAATGTTCTTACAGCGAGTATTTCCTGGTCAGTAGCGGTGAATTGCGCTTGCAATAAAAATCGGGCCGCTTCTGTCTCGTTATAGCGAAGCCCGACACTGGAGCTAGAAGATGAGCTGACAACTGAGGAGGATTGGCTCTCCCCACCACCGCCGCCACAACTACTGGTAGTCAAGGCGGCCAGCCCGACCAACCCCAGTGATGAAACCTTGGTAGACATAGGCGTTACAGGGGGCGAATCCGTCAATGGCGGTTCACTTGTAACCAAGTGCGTCGGATCGGTGGCGTCTACCAGATGGTTATCATGCATAGCTGGCCTACAAAAATTGTGTAATAGGTGGCTGTCTGAAAAAGCCTCAACTCAGTATAGGGAGCTTTTCTATTTTTTCTGTGTGATAAGCGTACAATTTTTTCGGCAGATACAGACCGGTGATCACTCCCCCATCTTCCACCCATTGGTAATGGGATAACGCCTGTCCCGACCAAACCCACGCTGACTGATACGAATCCCCACAGGTGCCTGACGACGCTTGTATTCGTTGACATCAACCAAACGAATCACACGTTCGACTTGTTCGCGGTTAAAACCTTTGGCAATGATGGCTTCAGCACTTTGGTCTTGTTCGACATAAAGCGCAAGTATTTGGTCGAGAATATCGTAAGGAGGAAGACTGTCTTCATCTTTTTGATCAGGCGCCAATTCGGCTGAAGGTGGTCGCGTGATAACAGTTTCAGGAATGACATCACTGATGGTATTTCGATAACGGGCCAAGGCGAAAACTTGTGTTTTAAACACATCTTTCAACACATCAAAACCGCCCGCCATATCGCCATAAAGTGTGGAATAACCCACGGCCATTTCGCTTTTATTGCCAGTGGTTAACACCATGTAACCTTTTTTATTGGAAATAGCCATGAGCAAGACACCACGACATCGCGCTTGCAGATTTTCTTCTGTAGTGTCTCGTTTTAATCCGGCAAATTCATCACTCAATGCTGCCATAAAGGCATCGTACATAGCCTCAATGCTGATAGAGGAATATTGCACCCCCATGCGCCGCGCCTGTTCTGCAGCATCGGTTTTACTGAGATCGGATGTATAGCGAAATGGCATCATCACCGCTTCAACTTTATCTGCCCCCAAAGCATCTACCGCAATTGCCAATGTCAGCGCAGAATCAATACCGCCGGATAAACCCAGCACCACACCTTTGAAGCGATTTTTTTGCACGTAATCCTTCACACCCAGAACCAGAGCCTGATAAACATCGGCAAGATTTTTATTAATATCTGCAATAAAGTTTTTCTGGGGGTTTTGATCAAATGAAATATCAACTAGCGAGAGAGATTCGGTAAAAGCAGCTGCACGAAAGATAATTTTGCCTTGTGCATCCACGGCATGTGATCCGCCATCAAACACCAACTCGTCCTGCCCACCAACTGCGTTCACATAGACAATCGGAATTTGGTTTTCAACTGCGCGCGCCGTCACTACTGCTTCACGCTGTATTTGTTTTTCCTGATGATAAGGTGAGGCATTGATATTGATAATTAACTCTGCGCCCGCTGATTTAGCTTGCGCTGCAGGCTCGGGAAACCAAATGTCTTCACAAATACACAAACCAATACGAAGATTGTTGAAATGAAATACCCCCGGCTTGTCACCTGCGACGAAATAACGTTTTTCATCAAACACCTGATAATTAGGCAGACATTGCTTGGCATATTCAACCAGCATTTTCCCTTGGTAAATCACCCCCGCCATATTGAATAGCTTTCCATTGATAGATTTAGGGTAACCCACCAAAATGGCAACAGGAAGTTTGGCCTCAAGCAAGGTGCTGATGGCTTGTTGAATACGGCCATCAAGACTGGGACGCAACAATAGATCTTCAGGTGGATATCCAGTCAAGGATAACTCGGGAAAAACCACCATATCAGCCTTGTCCAATAAAGCTTGCCTGGCGGATTGGAGGATTTTTTGCGTATTACCCGGAATATCCCCTACAAGAGTATTAAGTTGAGCAATACTAATTCGAAGCGATGACATAAGATTCTCGTATAATCCAAAAACGCGATAGGCCGTCATTGTCATGAAACTTTGAGGCCTCGCCAAGTAAAATTTTGAATCACACAATTTGAATCACACCAGGGGCACGATGACTCAATACATCAGTAGTTACGCCAAACTCTACAATCTTCAAAAATTGCTTCGTGTATACACCTATTATCGTGTAGTGCTGGGTTGCGTGCTGTTGCTACTGCTGCAATTGGATTTTGCCCCGAAAGTGATTGGCAACCAAAACAATAATCTCACTTTCTATACCTGTATTTTCTACACATTTATTAACATTGCCACACTGTTTTTCACATCCCAACAAACACTGCTCAATACGCAAAAATTTCCATTTATTTCCTGTCTCGTTGACATAGTGATTCTCAGTTATCTGATGCATTTAAGCGGCGGAGCATTAACCGGTATTGGTTATTTATTACTGGTCACTATAGCCGCGGGCGGCATGATGTTGCGTGAACGCACAGTGATATTTCTGGCAGCCATCACCAGCTTGATTGTGATTTCCGAAGGGCTTTATCGGTATTTATTTCTAATACAGGAAACGCGCTCACTATTTTCATCTGCACTTTTAGGAACACTGGCATTTGTTACTGCGATTTCATTTCACTATTTTTCACAAAAATTGCGCACATCCGAAGCAGAAGCAATTTCACAGGCAGAACATATTGCACACTTGCAACGATTGGCTCAGTTAATTCTTGAACGTATGCGTACAGGTATTATGGTATTAAATAAAAATCAGGATATTGAACTTTATAATAAAGCCGCCATGCGCTTATTGGATTTACCCGTTGATCAAAATCACATTCAGAATCTGTCGCAACTACCGGAATTATTTGATAAATGGAACTCATGGAAAAAGGGAAATGCTGATCATTCACCCTTGCTTAGTTTACCTAAACAAATCACATCTGAAATAAAAGTTAATTTTGCTGAACTTGAACCAGGAAATAACAGCGAAGATTATTTGGTCTTTCTGGAAGATGTTCGCTCACTGCATCAGCAAGCACAACAATTAAAACTGGCATCCTTGGGCCGGTTAACAGCCAGTATTGCCCATGAAATCCGCAACCCTCTGGGCGCGATCAGCCATGCAAGCCAGCTACTGTCCGAGTCCGCTCATCTGCAAGATACCGACCTGCGACTACTTGAAATGATTCAAAATCACAGCAAGCGAGTGAATTCAATTATTGAGAACATTCAGCAATTATCGCGCCGTCGAGCATCACAACCTGAGAAAGTCGATTTGTTTAAATGGATACCTCACTTTATCAATGAATATCAATACAGCCTCAAAAATAAATACGATGTCACAATTGAATTTCTGGTAAAAAATATTAGCAATCAATTCCCGGGGGATGAAGAAGATATAGTTCGTGAAAAACTGGAAGCCAAATTTGACACCAGTCAACTACAGCAGGTTTTAACCAATTTGTGTGACAATGGTTTACGATACACGCAAATTAAAAATGGTAAATCGGTATTGCGCATTGAAACAGGGACTGACAGACTACAACAACAGCCCTACATTCGGGTAATTGATTATGGCAAAGGAATCGCTGCCGATATAGCTGAACATTTATTTGAACCTTTTTTTACAACAGAAAATACAGGGTCAGGACTTGGACTCTACATTTGTAGAGAGTTGTGCGAAGCCAATCAGGCTTTTATCAATTATCAATTTACATCTGAAGATGAAAGTTGTTTCCATATTCAACTTTCGCACCCTGATAAATTACAATAATCACATTAACCATGGTTCATCCTATGACCAAACGCGTATTAATCGTTGACGACGAACCGGATATCCGGGAGCTGCTGGAAATTACCCTTGGCCGCATGCAATTAAGTACTGACACAGCAAAAACTATTCAGGAAGCCAAACAAAAACTGGCTGCACATGAATTTCAATTATGTTTGACTGACATGCGATTACCTGATGGCAATGGATTGGAATTGGTTGAACATATTCAACATCAATATTATGGTTTACCCGTTGCAGTCATCACAGCCCATGGCAGCATTGATACTGCAATTGACTCAATGAAGGCCGGCGCATTTGATTTTCTTACCAAACCGGTTGATCTCAATCATTTACGGAAGCTGGTCACCACAGCTATACAAACAACACAAATCAACCAACCTGTCCTTAAAACTACAGCAATCATTGGACAATCGGCCGCCATTGAAGAGCTAATAAAAAATATTCAAAAGTTATCCCGCTCCCAAGCGCCGGTTTATATCAGTGGTGAATCTGGATCTGGAAAAGAATTGGTTGCGCGTTCTATTCATGAATTGGGTCCGCGCGCAACCAAACCCTTTATTGCGGTTAACTGTGGGGCCATTCCTCGTGAATTAATGGAAAGTGAATTTTTCGGCCACAAGAAAGGCAGCTTTACTGGCGCTCACCAAGATAAAATTGGTTTATTTCAAGCCGCTGAAGGCGGAACACTTTTTTTCGATGAAGTAGCGGATTTACCTTTGGATATGCAAGTAAAACTATTGCGCGCCATTCAGGAAAAAGCTATCAGGCCTGTTGGTGCTTCCGATGAAATCCTGACGGATGTTCGAATTCTGTGTGCAACACACAAATTGCTTGATCTTGAAGTCAAAGAAGGACGATTCAGGCAAGATTTATTTTATCGTTTAAATGTTATTCAACTGGCAGTACCACCTTTGCGAGAAAGACGAGAAGATATTTTATTATTGGCCGATCATGTCCTTCACAAAATCGCATCTTCTTTAAACACAAGAAAACCGGAATTAACTTTCGAAGCAAAACAAAAGCTGGAAAATTATCGATTCCCTGGCAACGTCAGGGAATTGGAAAATATTTTGGAACGCGCCTTCACTCTCTGTGAAAGCAACCGGATTGACGCCAATGATTTGCAACTCAACCAACACAATCACAATTTCAACGAAAAACTTTCAAGCGGCATCTCAAATCCAAACACCATTAATAATACCGAAGTTGATTATCCAGAATTGTGTTCTGCATTCCCATCAATAGATGATTACTTGCAACAAGTAGAGAAAAATATCTTACTAAATGCGCTGGAAAAATCACGCTGGAATAAAACGCTTACTGCAAAAAAATTGGGCAT